>JAIOIM010000501.1 GCA_019912505.1 Ignavibacteriaceae bacterium | reverse complement strand
GTATCGGATAATAAAAAAATTTTAATCGATACCGGTATGGGAGATAAATGGGAAGAAAAATCAAAAAGTATTTATAAAATTGAGCAGCAAGATTCCGCTCTCGATAAAGCGATGCATTCACTTGGTTTTTCTGCCAATGATATTACCGATGTAATTTTAACTCATCTTCATTTCGATCATACCGGAGGTTCAACAAAAGAAGAAAACGGAAAACTCGTCCCTACATTTGCAAACGCAAATTACCACGTGCAAAAACAAAATTATGATTGGGCTATAAACGCAACGGAGCGGGATAAAGGAAGTTATCTGAAAGAAAATTTTGAACCTCTGCTGGAACATGGTGTTATAAATTTTTTAGACGGCCAAGGTAATTTTGATGACGAAATAAGTTTCAAAGTTATAAACGGGCATACATTTGGGCAGCAGATGGTAAAAATATCCGATTCCATAAACACCCTTCTCTACTGCGGCGATCTTTTTCCTTTTACTGCACACATCCGTTTACCGTACATTATGGGTTACGATTTGCAGCCGCTTGTAACATTAAAAGAAAAGAAAGAACTTTTACCGAAAGCAGCGAAAGATAATTGGATGTTATTTTTTGAACATGATCCTGTAAATGCAGCAGCCACAGTTAAGTTTACCGAAAAAGGCATAACAACGGATAAACTTTATGCAAGCTTTTAATAAAGAAGAATTGCATGGTTATAACAAGCTTTGCCTGGTTACTGAATTGAAAGAAAAATCTGGCAAACGTTTTTTGGTAGATGATGTTGATATTGCGGTTTATAAAGTTGAAAAAAAAATATACGCACTCGGTAATATTTGTCCGCACCGCCACAGCGCATTAATTTATGATGGTTTTATAGAAGATGATTGTGTGGTTTGTCCCCTGCATGGTTGGAAGTTTAATTTAAAAGACGGTAAGATGCCGACAGGCACAACAGGGTTGTCATCGTATGAGATAAAAATATTTAACGATGAAGTTTTTGTTAAAATTGTAAAAAAAGAGTTGAAGTGGTAAAAAAATCTTTATTAAATAACTCGGACGTTTTAAACATAGCCGCTAAATTGGGATTTACTATAGTTGGGTTTGCTCCCGCACAGGAATTAACAAAAGAAACCGATTACCTGCATGAGTGGCTTGCATCGGGCTATCAAGCGGGGATGAGTTACATGGAGAATAATTTTGAGCTGCGAAAAGATGTTACAAAAATTTTACCCTCCGCAAAAAGTATAATTTCTCTCGGGTTAAATTATTACACACCCGAAAATTATTCCGGCGATAATAATAAAGGTAAAGTATCCCGGTATGCCTGGGGGAAAGATTATCATCTGATAATTTGGAAAAAATTAGATGAGATGATCGGCAGGCTGACCGAAATAGATTCATCCTTTGAAGCAAAGCGCTATGTTGATACCGGTCCGGTTATGGATACAGCATGGGCAGCGCGTGCAGGACTTGGCTGGCAGGGTAAGCATACAATTTTAATCAACCGAAATTACGGCAGTTGGTTTTTTATAGCTAATATAATTTGCAATACTGGTTTTAATTATTCTAAAATTGAAACTGACCACTGCGGGTCGTGCACAGCGTGTATTGATGCATGCCCGACCGGAGCAATAGTTAAAGAATATGTTGTGGATGCCAACAAATGTATTTCCTATCTTACCATCGAGAACAAAAGTGAAATACCGGACGAGTACACCGGAAAATTTGATAGCTGGATATTCGGGTGCGATGTATGTCAGGATGTTTGTCCTTGGAATAATAAGTTTTCAAAAGTAACATATCTCGAAGAGTTTATGAACGCCGGCAACAAGGAGTTCACCTTGGATGAAATAAAAAATATGAGTGGGGGCGATTTCAAAAGACGGTTTAAGGAAAGTCCCATATTAAGAGCAAAGTTAAAAGGTTTATTACGCAATGTTAAATTTATTTTAGGTGAAGACTGAAACCCTAAGTGAGAAAATGAATCTTATCAATATAATTTTTATAAATTAGTAACAACAATTTAAATTTTTCTTACGGAGTAAAAATGGCAGATAATCATCATAAGGTTATTATAATCGGATCCGGTCCAGCGGGTTATACGGCAGCACTTTATACCGGTCGTGCAAACTTAAACCCTGTAATATTTGAAGGGATGCAGCCCGGCGGACAATTGACAATTACAACAGAAGTTGAAAACTATCCTGGTTTCGAGCATGGAATTCAAGGACCCGAGCTGATGGATGTTATGCGTAAGCAAGCCGAAAGATTCGGAGCAAAGTCAATATTTAAAGAAATAACCGCAGTAGATTTTTCGAAACGCCCGTTCACACTTAAATCTTATGATGAAGTTTATACTGCCGATGCTGTAATTATTTCAACCGGTGCTTCAGCACGTTTGCTTGGCATTGAAAGCGAAAGCAAATATATGGGGCATGGCGTTTCTGCTTGTGCAACATGCGATGGCTTTTTTTTCAAAAATTTAAAAGTAATTGTTGTCGGCGGTGGCGACACAGCAATGGAAGAAGCCAACTTTCTTACAAAGTTTGCTTCCGAAGTTATATTAATCCATAGACGGGATGAGTTTAGAGCATCAAAAATAATGACCGAGCGCGTTCAGAAAAATTCTAAAATTAAATTGATGACAAGTAAAATAATTAAGGAAGTCATTGGCAAAGAGGAAAACAGCCGCAAAACAATGACCGGCGTTATTCTTGAAGACACAAAAGACCACTCTACTCAAGAGCTTGAAGCAGACGGCTTGTTTATTGCCATCGGTCATAAACCTAATACCGGCATATTCAAAGGTATACTTGATATGGATGAAACGGGATATTTAAAAGTAAAACCAGGTTCGACTTACACAAATGTAGAAGGAGTGTTTGCCGCCGGTGATGTTACAGATAAAGTTTATAGACAGGCAATAACTGCTGCGGGTTCGGGGTGTATGGCTGCACTCGATGCCGAGAGGTGGCTCGATGCTAACGAAGATTGATAAATTTAGAGGCTGCCGAATAAGCAGCCTCTTTTGATTTTAAGCTATGCCGAAATATTTTTCTTTTCTAAACGGTGTGCTGTAAGGTTTCCTATAACAAAACCTACACCGGTAAACGAGAAAATAAAAAACGGCACCCAGTAATCCTTGCCTGACCAATCTTCAAGCATTAAACCCAAACCAAGCCCAAGCCCGAAGGCAATTGAAATTACCCCGATCTTCAACATAAGATAGTTATCTTTTTTATTTTCATAAAATGATTTGATGGTTTCTGCATCCATTCCTTTTTCTATCAGCATCTGTTTTTCGCGTGAGCGAAAATAGATAAAAGTAACAAAAACCAACCCGGCAACTAATGTTATTATGATTGGGATAAATACTGCTACAATTCGTTCGTCCATTTTAGTTTCCTTTCTTCTTTCTAATTCTTATGACTATCAAATTTTATTCTGGTTACAATCTTGTTCTCTAATACTTCAGACATGCTAAATGTAATTTGGTTACAAAACAAAAAAAAATAATTGCATTTAGGTTTGCAGCAAAGTATTTTCGAGGCATAATGATTCTTGTTGTAACCTTTTAGTTAGTTATTGGTCTAATTATCGAATGATAAAATTAACAGACACTGAAATAATCGAATCAGTAAAACGCGGGAATCAATCTGATTTTTCCATTTTGATAGACCGGCATAAAAACAAAGCGTTTTCACTTTTAAAAAGAATGCTGAAAAACGAAATGGAAGCTGAAGAAGTTCTGCAAGACTGTTATTTAAAAGCATACAAAGCTCTCTCAAATTTTAAAGGCGAAGCAAAATTTTCAACGTGGTTTTATCGTATTGTTTATAATACGGCTTTAACAAGGCTCTCGACCAAAAAAAGAAAAATAGAGATTGAGATGGCTTCGATTGATGACCATAATTATTTAACGAGTGATTTTGATATTCATCCCGGTGAAAAGGATGCGATGGTAAAATTAGTCAACAACTTAATAAACAAACTTCCCCAAAAAAACGCCGCTGTTATAAGTTTGTTTTATCTTGATGGAATGAGCTGTGAAGAAATAGGCGAAATAATGAAATTAACTGCGAACAATGTAAAGATATTATTATATCGGTCGCGTAATATTTTGAAAGATATAATAGTAGAGAATAATCTTGTTGAGGAATTACGATGAAAATTACTGACGAAATATTAAATCGTTATATCGATGGTGAATTAACGTGCCAGGAGCTAAAAGATTTTTTAATAGAAGTAGATAGTTCCGTACAGATTAAAGAACAATTAAATATTTTACAAACTGCATCAAACAGTTTTAAAAAAATAAATGAATACTCACCTTCGGATGATTTTACATCCAGACTTATGCTTCAGTTAAATAAAAAATTAAAACCGCGTACGAGTGATAAGATTTTTATATTTTCAATTTCTTCAATATTCATCGTTTTAAGTTTAACCATCATAGGCTTTATCCTTGCACAAATTATCGGCACTAATAAACCGGCTCAATCTTTGGTAATTGGAGAAAACATAATTGGAGTTCTTGGAACAATTGCACAGCCGTTTGTTTCTTTATTCTCGTCAAGCAGTATTTCGCTTGTCGGGGCAATCATATCATTCGGAATAATAATAAGCGGTTATTTTTATTTTGATTACCAAAAAACAACACGTTAGAATTATTAGCTTATAAAGCATCGGCAATCAATCGCCGGTTTGATATTTCTTTTTTTTGCTGCCCGAATAGATATCGATTTTTAAAAGCTGTCCCTCTAATTTTGCATTATTAAGCGGATATTTTTTTGTTAATAAAATGTTCAGGACTAAAGAAATACAAAATAATTAGAACGGGTCTTTTTGACTAAATTTGCAATTGAAATTTTGACAGACATATTATGAAAATAAATATAAGACTATTGACCTTTTTGCTGGAATTGGTGGAATCAGATTAGGATTTGAAGTTCATGGATGTGAAACCGTATTCGCTTCAGAATGAAATAAAGCTGCTCAAGATATGTATGAAGCAAATTTTGGCGTTCGCCCTTTTGGAGAGATTAATGACATAGAGCCAGAGGATATACCTGACCATGATATATTACTTGCAGGGTTTCCCTGTCAACCATTTAGTATTGCGGGAAAAGGACTTGGATTTGCAGATGCACGAGGAACATTATTCTTTAACATCGAAGCTATATTAGAAGCGAAAAAGCCAAAAGCTTTTCTGCTAGAAAATGTAAAAAGACTTACTACCCATGACAATGGACAAATATTTACAGTGATTTTGGAAAAACTAAAAAATCTTGGATATACTGTCTATTATAAGGTTTTTAATTCACTTGATTTCGGTTTGCCACAAAAAAGAGAGCGAATTTATATAGTAGGTTTTAGTGAACCTATATATTTTAACTTTCCATTAGCATTTCCCTTGGTAATCGTAAAACCGTCAAGTATGGCTGTAGAATTAATTCCCGAAGGATGATAGAAAATATGGTAGCAGTTATCGGAATTATCATCAATTGATCCTATATCTCCGCTTAATATTGTTTCATTTACTCCTCCTAAGCCCATGTCTGTTCTTTGACTTACCGCTGTTTCAGTCCCTGCAAAGCCGCCGTAAATACCAACGCCGTTTATCATTCTAAAATGATAAAAACGGGAAGTATTTGTTAGATCATAAGCCGAACTTGGATTATATGTTCCTTTAGCCACCCAGATTTCATCTCCTGAACTGGCTGCATCCAAAGCAGACTGAAGCGAACTGTAAGCATTAGCCCAGCTCGTACCATTATTTGAACCACCCAAGGCAGAACCATTTACGTAGATTGTGCTTTGCGCAAAAATCGGCATTGTTATTAAAAGTACCCCAAATAAAATGGAAACACTCTTTTTCATAATTTACATTCCTTCTATTCATTTATAATACGTTCTTAAATTTTATTCGATTACGAAATGGTATCAATTTAATTTTTGAGATGTTATTAGGAAATACCCGTTTTTAGGTATTTATGATTTCAAACAAACCTATCATCAATCAGTTAGCCTTTTTATTAAATTGTAAGTCAATAGGAATAATAACTTCACCAATTTTAATATAAATGCTATATGGAGGAATTATTTAGCACAGTGGCAACATCTTTTTTGTTTGAGTAAACTCACCGCTGCGTATTGTGTAAAAATATAAAC
>JAIOIM010000500.1 GCA_019912505.1 Ignavibacteriaceae bacterium | reverse complement strand
GGTATGTGGTTTCAGCGCCTATATAATTATCAAGAAACAGATTCCCATCCGGATTTTTTGATTTTCGTCCCCATAGAAATAATTTTGGTTTCATTCCATTCTGTACTGCGGCAATGGCTGTAGCGCGTGAGTGATTTGACTGCTCGCCTCCGCAGGTAAAAATGTAATCTGCTTTTTCTTTTTTTGCCTGATACATTATGTACTCAAGCTTTCTTACTTTATTACCCGATAATTCCATCCCGGTAAAATCATCGCGCTTGATGAGAAAATTTTTGCCTTCAAATTTTAACTGCTGAACAAGAGTAGGGATTGCAGCAAGCTCAATTTTTCCCGGTGCTTTCATAATTTATCCTTTTGTCTTATCATTCTTTTATAGTGCATCCTTGCGCGTTCTAAATCCTCCGGTGTATCAACTGCTATATTATCAAATTCAGTAACAACAATTTTTATTTTAAATCCGTGTTCAAGCATTCTGAGTTGCTCAAGTTTTTCTGTTTGTTCCAAATCAGTTGGGGCGAGTTCGGTAAATCTTAGGAGCGAGTCTTTCCTGTAAACATACAAACCTATATGCTTAAATATATCACATTTGTCAAGTCTGTCTTGGTAACTTTTTGCATCCCGAACGTAGGGTATTGGTGAGCGTGAAAAATACATAGCAAAGTTTTGGTAATCAAAAACTACTTTAGGAATTGAGGGTGATTTTAATTCTTCCACATTTTGAATTTTTTTTGCGAGTGTAGCAACATTTATCGAGTTATCGAACAAAAGCGGCTCAACCGCCTGATCAATCATTTCCCCATGTATAAATGGTTCATCACCCTGAATATTTACGATAATATCCGCCTCCTCTAAATCACGTACAACAAACGCTATTCTATCGCTTCCGGTTTGAATATCTTTAGGTGTTAGTACTACATTGGCTCCAAAGTCACGGCAAACTTGTGCAACCTTTTCGTCATCAGTAGCAATAATAAAACGATTAACTAATTTTGAGTTGATTGAACTTTCAAAAGTATGCTGTATCATCGGTTTGCCGCCTATATCTGCGAGGGGTTTTCCCATTAGTCTTGTTGAAGCGAAACGAGCCGGAATAACACCGATAATCATAAATCAATTTTCTTTTATTGTTTAGTGCAAAAATAGGAAAAACTTTTTCATGAAACGCAGTTTAATTTAATGGAGTTTCTCAAAATAGCCGTAGTGTCATCACCCGCTTTAAAGAGATGGAGCAATTTAAAAGTTTATATTACGCGCGGCACTTTAAAGAATTGGTCATCCTTTTGCGGAGAATTTTTGAGAGCATCGGAAGTTGAAAGAGAATCTTTTGTAATATCATCCCGAAATACATTTTCGTTTTCAATCGGATGGGATAAAGCTTTTATGCTTTCAGTATCAAGTTCATTAAGTTTTTCAATGTAAGCCAATATCTGGTTTAGATGTGTCGTGTAACCACTCAGTTCTTCTTCAGAAAATTTCAGCCGTGCAAGTTTGGCTATCTGCTCAACTTCTTTAAATGTAACTGCCATATTATTCTTTGATATTCTTTATGACAATATTACGAACTTTTTCCATCAAATCATTTTCGTCCTTACGAGTCAGTATGCTTGAAGTGTCGATCGGGTCATCAAAAGTAACTGTAATAGTGCCGCGTTTGATACTAAACTTACCCTTAGGTAAAAGTTTATAGGAGCCAGAGACAGAAACCGGAACAATAGGATAACCGGCTTTTACAGCAAGATAAAAAGCGCCGCGTTTAAATGATTGCACTTCCCCGTTTTCGCTTCGTGTGCCTTCGGCAAAAACTACCGGAGATAATTTTTTTTGCTTCATTTTTTCTTTTGCTTCTTCGATGCTCCGCATTGCACTCTCTGCATTTTTCCGGTCAACCATTATATATGGTCCTATTTTTAGCTGCCACCCGAATACAGGAATTTTGCCAAGTTCTTGTTTAAATACGATGCCTATTTTATTTGGAATTGCTGCCTGCAGTGCCGGAATATCAAACTGGCTGCTGTGGTTTGATACAAATACATAAACTTTCTTCGGGTCTATCTTCTCACTGCCAACGACTTTTAATTTTATCCCGCCGAGGAAAAAAACACCTTTGGCATAATATTTACCAACATGAGTGTAAGCAGTAAAGCTTCTGTCGAGTAAAGCCGAAACACCGGCTACAAACGAGGAAAGAAAAGTATAGAACGCTACAAGCACAAATCTAATGTATGATAACACTCTGTTGCTCCGCTTGAAGATTAGTTGATATAAGTAAACCGCTCTTATATTTAGTAATTGCAGCTATCCGATTTTTTATAGAAGGGTGGCTGTAAAAAAACCACTCAACAAATTTATTTGGATTTTCATCCCCTAAATTTTGTGTTGTTAATTTTTTAAGTGTGTTTATAAACTCTACTGTTTTGTTTGTAGCATCCACCGCATACTCGTCTGCTTCATATTCATATTTTCTCGAAAAATAATTACCAAGCGGTGTTTGTATTAACCCTATAATCATTGCCCATAATGAAAGTAAAGGTATTGCCGCAATTTGAGTGCGCGCTGCAAACCCAAACCAGACTAAAGAAATATCAT
>JAIOIM010000499.1 GCA_019912505.1 Ignavibacteriaceae bacterium | reverse complement strand
TGAAGGGTCAGCATAACCGTTTGAGTTAAATTTTTTGTTAAAAATATTTTCGGATGAAAGAGTTAACCCGAAAGGATAAAAGCTATAAGTTACAGAAGCATCAAACACAGAATATGCAGGCAGTTCAATAAGGTTTTCGTCGTCGATAAAAATTCCACTTGTTCGTTTCATCATTATTGAACTTGAAATATTTTTACTTGGTGTTACAGAAACACCTGCTGTAATTGTATTTGACGGGATGGCTTTTAACTTTTTCCCATTGTTTACACCATTTGCCGCTACGGCTTGCTGATAAGAATAATTTAAAAATGATGAAGCTATTCCAGCATAAAATAATTTAAGCCCGGCTTCAATGCCGCTGTGTGTGCTTTGCCCGATGTTAACATACTTAAATTGCATCAGGTCAAAATCAATTTCATCTTTCATTTTTATTTGATAAACAGATGTAGAAATTTCTAAACTTAGGGACTTACCAATCGTAAAACCTTCGTACAATCCAGCCTCTATATTGAAAGCTTTTTGAGGCTGAAGAAGATCATTTGATAAAAGTATTTTATAAGGTTCGAACGGCACGGGATATGATCTTTGATCAAATAACTGATCCATTGTGGGGGCTTTAAATGACCTGCTTACGCTTGCATAAATGCTGCCGATAAAGTTTGTGGAGTTTGCATATCTGTAATTTATTCCGGCTTTGGGGCTGAATGAACTTTTGTCGCTCTCGTATGTTTTAGTAACGCTTTCTGTTAAATTAGAGTACGTGTCATTTATGTTGTCATACCTTCCTCCAATACTTATTTTAAGATCAGAGAAGGGGGAGAAATCAAATTGTGTAAACACCGCTGATGTTTTTCTGTTACCGGAACCGGTTTCATCAAGTATCCCTTTTTCCGCTTGAATATTTTGGTAACTGCTTTCGTCACCCATAAAAAAATTGTAATAAGCGTTTGTTATTTTTCCCTGCGCAATAGAAGCACCGAATAATAATTCGGAGTTTAAAAAAGAAGCGAATTTGTAATTAGCGGTTAAACTTCCAAAATAATTGTTGGTTTGATACTCCCGGTTTTTTGTATCGGCAAAATATGGAGCCAATAAAAAAGTTGTAATGTCATCAACCTTGCTATATTCCGCCCCCGCGTTTGCATGCAATTCCGTTGAATTAGAAAGTTTGTATAAAATATCAATATCGCCACGGTTCACTCTTGAGTTTCTGTTATCGTTTTTGAAGAATGGTGAAGAATAATTTCGATCTGCTATAGTTTGTTCACCGGTTAATACTCCAGGCTTGTCTCCGTTTTGCCAATTATTAATTGTGGATGCAGTTATGGTAATGTAATCGGTTTTTAATGCCGGAATCACCATTCCGAAAGTATGAGATAATTGATCTGAATGTTTCCGGAAACCCTCATATTGATTTCTGTATAAAAAGATATTGTAATTTCCGTTATTCACTTTTCCAAATGTAGAAAACTGACCATCAAAATAATTATAGCTGCCAAGCACAGCGCGTATTGATGTTTTGTTTTTTATAGATTTTTTTGTTCGAAGATTTATTACCCCGCCGATAGCTGCATCTCCATATAAAGACGAAACCCCGCCTTTAACAAATTCGATTGATTCAACTGACGAGAGGGGTACAGCGTTCCAATCAACTATACCAGACTCGAATCGGTTTAGAACACGACCATCCAGCATCAGCAATAAATAATCAGCTTCGCCTCCCCCATAAAAACCTCTTAACGTTGTAACAGCACTGCCCATACCATCCATGCTGTAGGAGTCAACACCCGGAACTAATGTTACTGATTTACGGAGCTCGTATACGGAAAATGATTTTAATTCATTAGCAGATATTGTTGAAACCGCGCCTGTTGACAATAAAAGATTAGATTCAATTTTGTCTGCGGTAATAATAATGTTTTCGAGAGTGTATTTTGGAAGTGAGTCGGGTTGAGCTAATAAACCTGAACTCAGCGAAATTAATATTATTAAAATTATTTTGTAGTATTTCATAACTTACCTGACTTAATTATTACTTCAACAGTGGTTCCTTTTGGGGGAACAATTTTCTCATTTACAATAAAAAAATCATCAAACGCGCCATCGGGCGATGGGTTATCTAAAATTGTAAAAGGATCGTGAAAAGTTGTAATTAATGATTTCTCCACATCGGCAACAAAAAGTCCATCAATAATTTTTGATCCTGTAAATACCCAGTTTGTTTTTTGCATAACAGAACTATCACGCAGATTAAAAACTAATTGTTCGCCTCTATATAATAGTGTGTTATTATCGTTATCAACCCATTTAACAAAAACTGCAACGGAATCTCCATTTGGTATGCTGGTGTCACTCTGGTGCATTGCACCCTCGCCATAATTTAAGCCGAGTAATAAGAGTGCAACCTGAAGGTGATAAGGAATTACATCAATAACCAAAACACTCTCATGAACTTTTCCGCCGGGCGCACATGCAAGGAGTTCAATTACACCTTTGTCCATGTTTATTTTGCCGGGCATGAGAATTTCATTAGTGCGGGTATTGAGTGTAACATTACCTATCTGATATAGGCTGTCAGAGAGCTTTGTTACAATCTCTTCTTTTCCATCTGAATTGATCTGCGGGAAAACGATTAAACTGAAAAGAAAACAAAAGACGATTAAATATCTCAACGCCGAAGCACCTTTCTAATTTTTTTTGGAAACAACGGTTTTCCAATACTTCCGAGATTTATAATAAATAGCACAGCAACTGATGGAAACTAAACAAATAATATTAATATTTCAACTCTTTCATTATAGAAAAGTAAAAAATGATTCTATTTTGGCAGATGAAGTGATGCACATCAAAACTCTATAAATTGGTTTTTAATGGGCTTGAGAGGAAGACAAAAAATATTTTACAGCTCGCTTTACTGGCGTGGGCTTTAGCCCCATTGCGGCGTATTAATGCGGCTAATCCGCCGGGGAGGTTGTTTTGTTTTTAGTCCATCAGCTGAAGCTGACGGTAATGGGGAGAAGCATATTTTTTTTTATTAACACCTCGATTAATTGGGGTGTTAATGAAATCTTTTTTAAGTTATGAACCGTTTAACCTGTGCGCTGTGGCGTAACGGTTTACAACCTTTTTAGACCAGACTCATAAATAAAAGTATTCAGATTGTTTCAGCAGAACTCACCCTGCCCTCTCTTAACAAGCGAGGGGGTGCCGTTATGCGAGAGTTCAATAAATTCTAAATTTCTGCCAAGATAAGGGAAACAAAAACAAGTTTGTAATGCTGAGTTTTTACCC
>JAIOIM010000498.1 GCA_019912505.1 Ignavibacteriaceae bacterium | reverse complement strand
TTTACTAAATTTGTTTCTTAATAGATCAACTTTATATGAAAAACCAAAATAGTTTTAACAATAGAAAAATAATAGTTAAAGGCGCGCGCGAGCATAATTTAAAAAATCTCTCTTTTGAAATTCCGCGCAATAAACTTGTTGTCTTCACCGGTGTAAGCGGCAGCGGTAAATCATCGCTTGTTTTTGATACCATCTACGCGGAGGGGCAGCGCCGCTACGTAGAAAGTTTATCTTCGTATGCACGGCAATTTCTTGAGAGGATGAATAAACCTGAGGTTGACTTAATACAAGGGATAAGCCAGGCGGTTGCAATTGAACAAAAAACCGGCGCAAAAAACACCCGCTCAACCGTTGGAACAACTACCGAGGTTTATGATTACTTACGGCTCCTTTTTGCGCGTGTAGGAAAAACAATTTGTTTTGAATGTGGTAAAGAAGTAAAAAAAGATACAACTTCAACGGTAAGCGCCTGGCTTGAAGAACAGGCTGACGATACAAAATTTTACCTTACATTCCCTCTTCATATTCACGAGGGGTCATCGGTAAAACAGGAAGTTGAACTGTTAAAAAAACGAGGGTTTTTTCGCATCTACGTAAAAAAACGGATGATAGATTTAAACGAAGAAAAATTTCTTCCGAAAAAGAAGGACGATATCCGCGTTATTGTTGAGCGCTTTAAAATAAAAAAAGGTGCCGTCAGGGAAAAGTTAGCCGACTCTTTGGAAGTAACATTTAAAGAAGGAGAAGACCGCATTGTTCTAATCAACATTGAAACCGGCGAGCAGAAGGACTTTAACAAATTTTACGAATGCTGCGGAATAAGATACGAAGAACCTGAACCGAGATTTTTCTCATTCAATAATCCATTCGGCGCGTGTCCGGTTTGCCAGGGGTTCAGCAGAACAATCGGGCTTGATATGAACCTTGTAATTCCAAACCCGAATCTCTCAATTACAGACGGTGCTATTGCGCCCTGGCGTTCTACCAAGTACGGCGTTAACATGCGCGAGCTTATTAAAAATGCAAAGCAGTATAACATACCGCTTAATAAACCATTTAAAGAACTTACAGATCAACAAGTTGAACTTATTCAAAAAGGTTTCGGCAGTTTTGAAGGCATCGATAAATTTTTTGAAGCGCTCGCAGGCAAAACATATAAATTACACGTACGCGTATTTTTAAGCCGCTACCGTGGTTTTTCCGTATGCCGTGCATGCAAAGGCTCCCGTTTAAGAAGAGAAGCTCTGCAGGTAAAAATTAACAATAAATCAATTTATGATGTTGTAAAAATACCGATTGAGGAGGCTCTCCAATTATTCGAAAACCTCAAACTTTCCGATTATGATATGCTCGTTGGCGAAAGAGTTTTGAAAGAAATAATAAAACGGCTTACATTTTTAAATAACGTCGGCATCGGTTATCTAACGCTCGACCGTCTCAGCAGCACACTTTCCGGCGGTGAAACACAACGTATAAATCTGGCTACCTCGCTCGGTTCATCGCTCGTGGGGACTTTATATGTGCTTGATGAGCCGAGTATTGGACTACACCCGCGCGATAATATTAGACTGATAAACATTTTAAAAAACCTGCGCGATATTGGCAATTCTGTCCTGGTAGTTGAACACGATCCGGATATGATGAAGCATGCTGATATGATAGTTGATATGGGACCAAAAGCCGGCGCGCAAGGCGGTGAAATTATTGCAATGGGCACTTACGATGAACTTATTAATAATGAAAATTCTCTGACGGGAAAATATCTTTCGGGAAAATTGAGAATCCCAATAAGAGAAAACAGAAACACAAAAAAGACAAAAACAATAAGGGTAGAAGGTGCAATTGAAAACAACTTAAAAAATATTTCGGTTGATTTTCCTTTGAACAAATTTATTGTAATCACCGGCGTATCGGGTTCAGGGAAAAGTACATTAATACATGATGTGCTTTACGGCGGGGTTGCAAAATACCTCGGGCTTAACCCGCCCAAAATCGGAAAGTTTGACGACATAAAAGGAATTGATAATATAGATGAAATTGAAATTGTAGATCAATCACCGATTGGTAAAACGCCCCGCTCTAACCCGATAAGTTATATTAAAGCTTATGAGATTATACGCGAGCTTTTTGCCTCGACACATCAAGCTCGTTCGCGAGGTTATAAACCGGGTTATTTTTCTTTCAATGTTCCCGGCGGCAGATGCGAAACTTGTTCGGGTGACGGATTTATAAAAGTTGAGATGCAGTTTCTTGCAGATATATATCTCGAATGCGAAGACTGCAACGGAACTCGGTTTAAAAAAGAAATTAGAGAAATAACCTATCACGGAAAAAATCTTGTTGATGTTTTAAACATTACGGTTGACGAAGCGATTCCGTTTTTTAATGGGAATGATAAACTCGTTCGATATCTTCAACTTCTTGCCGATGTAGGTTTGGGATATATAAAACTCGGGCAGCCTTCCAATACACTATCCGGCGGAGAGGCTCAGCGCGTAAAACTTGCTTCGCATCTTACATCTCAAAGAGAAAGAAAACATACTCTTTTTATTTTTGATGAACCTACAACCGGTTTACATTTTGATGATATATCAAAGTTAATAAACTGCTTCAATATGTTGATTGGACGAAATAACTCCGTTGTAATTATTGAGCACAATCTTGATATAATAAAATGCGCCGATCATATAATCGACCTTGGACCCGAAGCAGGCGACAAAGGGGGCGAAGTTGTAATGACTGGAACACCGGAAGAAATAGCTTCGAATGATAACTCGTGGACAGGCAAATTCTTAAACCCTATTCTTTTGGGTAATTGAAGATGGAACTGATTCTTCTAACCTGCAAACTCCGTTACTTTAAGGATGGCGATGAAGAATCAGTTGCCCGCAACGCAAATAATAAAAATATTTGGATTAACCTGCGCGACTTTTTTCCGCACCCGTATACTTTGCAGGATGCAAAAAATTGGATTAAACAAACAGAGTTAACAAATCCGAAAACAATATTTGCAATAGATGTTAACGGCATTGCCGTAGGCGGTATTGGTTTTAATATAAAAGAAGATGTTTACCATCGCTCCGCCGAAATTGGCTATTGGCTGGGAGAAGAATACTGGGGCAAAGGGGTAGCAACCGAAGCGCTGATAGCCGTAACAAACTATGCGTTTGATAATTTTGATATTGTGCGTTTATACGCCGGTGTTTACGAATGGAATAAATCATCAATCCGCGTTCTTGAAAAAGCAGGTTACAACTTTGAGGCGCGGCTGCAAAAAGCCATCACCAAAAACGGCAAAACAGTTGATGAATTTTTATTTGCGAAAATAAAATAGCATCAATCAAATTCTTAATAGAGGTGGATTACATTTTTGTAATGATTTATAATCGGATTATTATCATCTCCCGTTAAAACAGTTACCACATCAAAGCGGCATAGAAGTTCGTCATAACCTTTATCATAAATATAAAGCTTTCCCATCTTTCGCATCTGTTTCTGTTTATTTTTTGTTATTGCCTCTTCGGGTGTGCCGTAATAAGTTGTCTTTCTCGATTTCACTTCGACAAATACTGTGCAGCCGTCTTGCGGGTCTTTAGCTACAATATCTATCTCGCCTATTTTACCGAAACGATAATTTCGTTCAATAATTTCGTAGCCGTTATTCTGCAGATAATCTACGGCAATATCTTCACTCTCATCGCCCGTGGTTCGTGTTGATTCTTCCATTAAAAATCTCGACTGTTTATTAACTGCTTTTAAAATAAAATAAATGGAGGTGAGTTGAAAGTTCAAAGTAGAAAGTTGAAAGGCATAAACCGGAGAGTTTTGAGCAACGTAAACTTTATATAATGCAGGCTTAGCAACAGGTGGTGTTGGCAGAATAAATCAATAAAAACATTGCCGTCTGCTTTAGCGGACGGATAGGAAGGATAAAAAGTTTTTGGCTTTAGCCGAATTTGTTTTTATCGCTAGTGGCTAAAGCCCAATAATAGTAGGCATCAAATCAGTTCGACATCTGAAGATGACGGCAATTTTAAGGATGTTTTTAAATAGCTATGTTTAATCAGTTCAAAAATATTTTATAAAAAAGCAATAGGATTAGTTGGTGAAAGATTCTTTTACATCGATTAACTACAGCTATTTTTGAAATGCTTTTATTGTAATACTCGTCTTTCAGTCCTGCACATTTTAACCCAAATTAAATTGTGGATGCTTGCAAATAAAAAATAATTTAATTAAACTAACATCAATTAGATAAAGAAACCTTGACATTTACATGATTACGTGGTTCGATATCAAATTTCTACTGTCGCGCAATACAGGACTGCATACAGATACGCGAAAATTCCATACGAATATTATACATTTAAAAAATAATTTTTAGCTGTGCTTAGATTGAGTTAATTTCCCTAAAAGTTGGGTAGGCTTTTAAAAGAGAGACTGTTTACGTGCAATAATACTTTGATTATCAAAGGGATGCTTATTGCTTAATAGTTTTAAAGTTACTACTTAGTACAATACTGGTTTAGGAGGAGTTTAAATTAATCGTTAAGAAAAGCAAATAAATATATTTTAATTTATAGTGGAGACCAGAAACCACATTAAAAAACGGGGCGTTACCGAAAAGCCAAATGAGTAGGAAAAAATAGAAGGAATTAGTATGGAAAATCAAACACAAACTGTGATTGTACGAAATGAAAAAAGCATGTTAGTAACTATACTACTAACTTTTTTCTTTGGTCCTTTGGGAATGTTTTATTCAACTGTTGGCGGTGCAGTTATAATGCTTGTTGTTAGCTTCATAGTTGGAATACTTACATTGGGCTTTGGGCTGATAATTACCCATCCGACGTGTATTATTTGGGCGGCAGTTGCTGCTAATAATTATAATAAGAATTTAGGATTGCAAAGTACTCGTTAAAGGGAAGCGATAAATGTTTGGGGTAAAATGTTGCATAGATAATATGGTGCTATAGTTATGTTCTTCGGCATTTTTGTAATGCCCAAGGCTTAATTATAAAGTAACGTGTGTTTCAAAATTAAGTACAGGAATGTGATGGAAACAATATTAGGAATTGGACTAATACCAATATTAATAATTTTAGTTATTAACATAATGGTTATATGGGCTATACTAAGAACGGCTGACAATTCTGCAAAGATTCGGCAGCTTCTTGAGATAGAATTTTCAAGACGTGAAATAGAACGCAATAAAAAAAGTAATACTAATGACTCTTAATTACGCTTGCATTTAACTTTCAATTTTTTGTTTAATAAATGAATTGTTGAGTTTAAAGTTCTTGTCGCTTTGAAAGTTTGTCTGACATCTGATTTGAAAACTAAAACCAGATTAAAATAAAAGGTTAATCATGTTAGTTAAAGAAAAATAATTAAAGGGGAGGGTACATTGATCAGAAAGTGAATTTTCAAAATTACCTTAAAGTCTCATTGTTGTGACTAAAATAATTATAACGATAGCATTTATTAACTTTTACAAAACTGGCATAGCTAACGGCACATAACCATCTTCTTCGAAGGTGGTTTTTCAAGTTAAATAGAGTAAGCGCGTTGAGTTAAACTGATTTTAAATTAAATAAGTATTCGTTTTAAATTTAGGAGATCAAATGAAATCAAAATTCTTAACAACCCTTGAAGAGAAATTCGTTTTTAAAATTTCTCAGTATTTTTGGCATGTTTTCATTGGTCTGGCTGCTTTGGCTGTAATAGCCGGGATAGGATTTTTGTTATGGGGGATTCTACCGGCATCAAAAACCAATGTTGATAAAGAACCTTACCCGCCTGTTGAGCAAGTTACGCTGGATGAATTGAAGGGAGAAAAACAAGTGGCTCAAACAACGCCCGTTGTACAGCAGCCAGTTGTAGAAACTTCAAAAAACATTGATGCAACCGAAGGATTTGATGATTATAACAAATCGGCAGCAGAACTAGAAAGACTAATTCCACCGGAACTTTATTCATGGAATAATATAGGGCATTGGTATTATCCTTATGGAGAGTCTTATTATCTATATTATAAAAATACTTCATATGCAGAAAATTACCGAGAGTGGCGAGTTGATCAATTGGGAATTACCGAGCAATTAGATCAGATATTTTCCAATTTAAACACTACTACGTTTGCAGAGAAGAAACAGTTACTCGATGCATACAATAATAGTGTAAAAAATTTCGCAGAAGATAAAAGAATATATGTTTTACGAATTATTTTCAATGTGGCTAAAGCAGATGTTCCTTCAACCATTAGTACGATCAATCTGCTAACCGGAACAGTTAAACTTCTGGGGAAAGATGCTTACAGAGATTTAGATGATCTTGTTAGTTTTTCAAATAATAATCCTAATGACGGAATATCATTTATTGAATACGTGAACAGTGTGCTGGGTAAATTTGATCAATCAATAAGGGGAGAAATACTTGCAGTATTTATTCGCAACTACTATTCAAATTACGATAATAGATTTAGCGAACAAAAACAAGCTACTGACTTATTTTTGATGTATTTGCCAAAAATAGAGAGCAAAGAACAAGCAAATCTTCTAAAGAAGTATTATCGATTAATGGTAAACAAAAACAGAGAACGTAATAGAGCCATCCGCAACATCGAATCAAATTACGAACAAATGCTTCAGCAAGCCGAAATAGAATATCAAACCAACGTTTTAAAGAAAGTTGAATTTAGATTACGCGGTTTATATGGTGTAGCAGCCGGAATAGGCGTAATTGCTTTTATAGCTTTATTACTTGTTCTACTTTCCATTCAGAGATACTTAAAAAGTATTAATGAGACCGCTCAAAAAAACATGTCCATTGTAAAAGAGTAAAAATTCTTAAACCGTTGAAACAGTTATAAAATATGCCAATTAATAAGTAACCCACGAATTAACTCGTGGGTTACTAAAAAATATTTAGGATGGTGGAACAGATTTAACGGTTTTCTGGCGTTATAAGAGCGGATTAATTGATAAAGGATCGTTGCTAAAGATTTATAAATATGGAATTAGATGATTAAAAAACAAAAAACATAATTCGTTCATTAACTTTGGAAAG
>JAIOIM010000054.1 GCA_019912505.1 Ignavibacteriaceae bacterium | reverse complement strand
GTCAATACCCAAATCTTTTGCAATCACATTTGCCGCGTCTATCATTTCGCCGAGAAGCGCTGCATGTTCGCTTCCTTTTAAGTCAGTCACTTTCGGAATTTCTATTTTAGGAATTATTAAAACATGAACCGGTGCTTGCGGATTGATGTCTTTAAAAGCAAGCAGTGTATCGGTTTCATAAACTATGTCGGCTTTTATTTCTTTATTAATAATTTTTGAAAAAATTGTGCTCATAATTAATCCTCTTTCTCTATGCTGTATTTTTTCATCTTATTATAAAGATGGCTGCGCTGAATTTCAAGTGCTTCGGCAGTTTTACTGATATTCCAATTGTTTGTTTTTAGCTGCTTTTCTATAAAAGCTTTTTCTGCTTTTTCTTTAAACTCCTGAAACGAATTACTTTCGGTTAAAATATCCCCAATTGATGAACCCGAAGAAGCAAAAAGAAATTCAATGTCCTTTTTTTCTAATTCTTTTTTATCGACGAGAATAATTATACGCTCAACAACATTACGCAGTTCGCGCACGTTACCGCTCCATGGTAAACTTTGCAGAAGTTTTACAGCATCTTCTTTAAACTTAATCGGAGCCTTTTTATGTTTTTCGGTTATATCTTTTGCAAAATGTTCAAGCAGAATGGGAATGTCTTCAATTCTTTCTTTTAATGGCGGAAGATGAATGGGAATAACATTCAACCGATGATAAAGGTCTTCTCTAAAACCCCCTTTTTCAATTTCTTCTTTTAATGTTTTGTTTGTTGCTGCAATAATTCTAACGTCAACCTCAATACTTTTTGTACCGCCGACACGCTGAATTTTCCCATCTTCAATTGCACGCAAAACTTTTGCCTGCGCCTGCTGGCTCATATCGCCTATCTCATCCAAAAATATTGTGCCGTTATTTGCCAACTCAAACTTTCCGATGCGCTGCTGAACTGCGCCGGTAAAGGAGCCTTTCTCATGTCCGAACAATTCAGATTCTATTAGTTCATTAGGGATAGCCGCGCAGTTTACTTCTACAAATGTTTTATCTTTTCTGCTGCTCTGGTTATGGATGGCGCGGGCTACAAGTTCTTTGCCGGTTCCGTTATCGCCGGTAATTAGAACGCGCGCATCAAGCGGAGCTACTTTTTCAATTGTGCTTAAAACATGTTTTATCGCTTTACTTGTCCCGAGTATTCGCCCATCACCAATAAATGTTTTTTTAATTTCTTCATTTTCCAGCAGAAGGTTAGACTGCTCAACCGCGTTGCGTATGCTGATTATAAGCTTTTCACGGTCAATTGGTTTTTCAATAAAATCGAACGCGCCGAGTCTGGTTGCCTTTATCGCATTTTCTACGCTGCCGTGTGCCGAAATTATTATTACAGATAAAGCTTGTTCGGTTTCTTTGGCACGTTTTAAAACTTCAAAGCCGCTCATCTCCGGCATTTGAATATCGAGAAGCAGGGCAGAGTATTTGTTTTCCGAAAGCATTTCTAAACCGCGCGATGCGGAAGTAGAATAGTCAACTTGATAACCCTCGTAGTCAAGAATCATTTGTATGCTTTCGCAGATTGATTTTTCGTCGTCTATTATTAAAATGGATTTCATAGTTGATATCTGAAATAAGATAGAATTTGTAGAATAAGAACATTTGAAGGAAGAACCGTTTTATCGCTTTTTAATGCTTCACCGAAAATGTTTCCGAACTTATTTGTCATTAAATCACGCGCGTCAATTCTTGATTGTACTTTAAAACTTTCTTCAAACACTTCTACAAAATAACCAATTAGGTCTCCCAAATCAAAGATATGAGAGGAGTAGGCGATGAATGCGCTGCCGAAAAAATGTGCGGGTTTGTCTTTGTCGCCGTACTCGTCCGTGGGTGAATCGAAAAATAAATACTTAGGAAGATTTTTGTTTTTTAAAAGAAAAATAGAATCATTAGCGGAAGTTAACGGGTAATTTATGATACCGAGTAGCGGAATTTTAATTGGGACCCGGTTATAAGGTACTGCGGCAAAAGTGAGAGCAATCAAGGCGTCTTCATAATTATCATCATAAAATTTAACAGCGGTGATAAATATACTATCCATCAAAGATAAATCATTCATCCGTTTGCTCATCTCAATATAGTGAGGCGAGGCAATGTATGATGAAATAAAATTAACGCCTTTCGATAACTTACTTTGCTGCGGATATAAAGCAATTGTAAAAAGTAAAACGCAGAGAGTAAAAAAATATTTAAACATTGCGCTTATGTTTGAATAACACCCGGGTTAAATTTTTTAATTTCAGGGTTGTTGTTCGCTGCTTCAATTGCCATTGAAATATAACTTCTGGTAAGTGCCGGGTCTATAATTTCATCAACCCATAGGCGCGCGGCAGCGTAAAGCGGGTGGCTGCTTTCTTCATACGAGTTTGTAATATCATCAAGAATTTTTTTCTTTTCTTCAGCCGAAACATGATGCCCTTTTTTTTCTGCTTGTTTTATTTTGATGTCGAGCAGAACACTGCTTGCCTGGTTTGCTCCCATCACCGCAATCTTAGCGTTAGGGTAGGCAAAAATAAAACGTGGGTCGTAGGCTTTGCCGCACATTGCATAATTACCCGCGCCAAAACTGTTGCCTATTATAATAGTAATTTTAGGTACAACAGAATTAGCAACAGCGTTAACCATCTTTGCACCGTCTTTAATTATACCGCCGTGTTCTGCACGCGAGCCAACCATAAAACCGGTAACATCCTGCAAAAAAAGCAATGGGATTTTTTTCTGGTTACAGTTCATAATAAATCTTGCGGCTTTATCTGCACTGTCGGAGTATATAACTCCGCCGACCTGCATTTCGCCAAGTTCAGTTTTAGAAATTGTCCGCTGGTTTGCTATTAAGCCCACCGCCCAGCCGTCAATACGAGCATAAGCAGTTATTAACGATTTGCCATAGCCTGCTTTGTATTCGTCAATTTCGGAGTCATCAACAATTCGCGCAATAACCTCATACGTGTCGTATGTTTTTAAAGTATCTTCCGGCAGTATACCATAAATTTCCGATTGTGAAAACTTAGGCGGTCGGCTTTCAGTTCTATCAAAGCCTGCTTTACCACGCTCACCGCTTTTGCTAACGATGCTTCGGATAGTTGCAATACATTCATCATCATTTTTCATTATATAATCTGTAACGCCGGATACGTTTGACTGAACAACCGCGCCTCCTAGGCTGTCGTTATCAATTACTTCACCGATTGCAGCACGCACGAGATGCGCACCGGCAAGAAAAACAGAGCCTTCACCTTCAACAATTAAAGCCTCGTCACTCATTATCGGAAGATAAGCACCGCCAGCCACGCAAGGACCCATTATTGCCGCAATCTGAGGAATACCCATTGAAGACATTACCGCATTGTTCCGAAAGACACGCCCGAAATGTTCTTTATCGGGAAAAATTTCATCCTGCAAGGGGAGAAAAACACCAGCACTGTCAACGAGGTAGATTATAGGGAGATTGTTTTCGATTGCAATTTCCTGTGCTCTTAAATTTTTCTTTGCCGTAATCGGAAACCATGCCCCGGCTTTTACAGTTGCATCGTTTGCAACAATTACATGCATACGCCCATGAATTTTCCCGATTCCGAAAATGGTTCCTGATGATGGAGCGCCGCCGTATTCTTCGTACATACCGTAAGCGGCAAACAAACTCATTTCATAAAACTCTTTTTCATTATCTACAAGTTTGGCAACACGTTCGCGGGCTGTAAGTTTACCTTTGGCTTTATGTTTTTCAATTGCCGTTTTGCCGCCGCCGAGTTTTACAGTTTCCGAAGCAGCCTTCAATTTGCGGAATATATTTTTATAGGAGTCTTCCTTTTTTAGAAAGGATTCTGTGTTCTTAAGTTCAGTGCCTATTTTACTCATAATTTTTAACTTTAATCGTTAAGAAGTTCGCGTGCAATTACAACTCTTTGTATTTCGGATGTGCCTTCACCAATTGTGCAAAGTTTAACATCGCGATAAAATTTTTCCACCGGGTAATCTTTTATAAAACCGTAACCGCCATGAATTTGTACAGCTTCACTGGCGCACTTTTCTGCAATTTCACTCGCAAATAGTTTTGCCATTGCAGCTTCTTTTTTATTCGACAATCCTTTATCCTTCATGTAAGCGGCTCTGTATGTAAGCATCCGTGCGGCATCAATATTTGTTTGCATCTCGGCAAGTTTTAGCTGTGTAGCCTGAAACTCGCTTAATTGTTTTCCGAACTGTTTTCTTTCTTTTGAATATTTTATCGATGCATCGAGAGCCCCCTGAGCTAATCCAACACTTAGTGCAGCTATAGAAACGCGCCCGCCTTCAAGTATTTGCATTGCCTGAATAAAGCCTTCACCCTCTTCGCCAATCAAATTTTTAACCGGAACTTTCAGGTTTTCAAAAGTTAATTGTGTAGTATCGCTTGCCCGCATGCCGAGTTTATTTTCTTTTTTCCCCACGATTAAACCTTCCATTCCTTTTTCGAGAATGAAAGCAGAAATTCCCTTTTTCTTTTTTTCTTTGTTGGTTATTGCAACAATTACAACCGTCTCCCCAACAGTACCGTGGGTTGTAAAAGTTTTACTGCCGTTTATAATGAAGTGATCACCCTGCCGCACCGCAGTTGTTATTAAACTAGCCGCATCGCTGCCGGAGACTGATTCTGTTAAACCCCATGCGCCTATTTTTTTGCCGGAAGTTAAATCAGGTAAATACTTTTTCTTCTGTTCTTCGTTGCCGAAACGAGAGATATGATTGGTACACAAACCATTGTGGGCTGCAACTGAAAGTGCGAACGATGGGTCTACTCTGGCAAGTTCTTCTATTGCAATCACAAATTCAATATAACCCAACCCGGCGCCTCCGTACTCTTCCTTTACAAGCATGCCGAGAAAACCAAGCTCACCAATTTGCTGCATCAAAGCCATCGGGAATTTTTGAGCCTCATCGTACTCCATAATTACGGGGCGAATATTTTTTTCAGCAAACTCCCTTACGGTGTTGCGAATCATTATGTGGTTCTCAGAAAGTTCGATTAAAAAAGGATTTTCTACCGGTTCCATACTGTGCCTTTCATTTAAATGGTTAATGCCAAAAGACATGAATAATTGGTTGGATAATAGAAAAAAAATTTTCTTTTTACAATTATATAAAGTAAATAAAGTTAGATTTTTTTAAAGCTGCTTATTATATCATCAGCAATATGATAAGGCGATAAATTACCATAGATTACTTTTTCAAGTGAATCGTGAAGTTTTTTTCCGCCTTCACCATTCCATAATTCTTCCCGAATTTTTTCTTCAACTATAACCTTTATACGAGCCTTGGTATTTTTTTCTCGTCTTTTAGTAAAGAGTAAATTTTCTTCAAGATATTTTTTATGTCGTTCTATTTCCGCTGCTGTTTCTTCAATTCCTTTATTTTCGGAAGCTACTGTTTTAATGATGTCCGGCATCCACGAATTCTCATTGTGGTCGCGCATGTGTAATATTGTCCGTATTGCGGAAACAGCCTGATCGGAACCGGGTCGGTCGCTTTTATTAACGACAAAAAAATCTGCAATCTCCATCAACCCGGCTTTCATTGCCTGCACAGCATCTCCTGATTCCGGCACAAGCACTACTGCAATAGTATCAGCAGCCTGAGCAATATCCAATTCTGATTGCCCAACGCCGACCGTTTCAAAAATAATTATGTCATACCCGGCTGCATCAAGTACATCGGCTGCATCAATCGCTTTTTTGCTCAAGCCGCCCATGCTGCCTCGTGTAGCCATGCTGCGGATAAACACATCAGAATCAATTCCAATATCCGACATTCTGACTCTATCCCCAAGTAAAGCGCCGCCGGTAAAAGGACTCGTTGGATCAACAGCGATAATGCCTATTTTTTTATTTTGCTTGCGATAAAATTTTGTAAGCTGATTTGTAAGAGTGCTTTTTCCCGCGCCGGGAGGTCCTGTAATACCAATCCGGTATGCGCTGCCTGTCTTTGAGTATATTTCTTTCAGCAGTGCTGTCGATGTTGAATTATTTAATTCTATATAGCTTATAG
>JAIOIM010000497.1 GCA_019912505.1 Ignavibacteriaceae bacterium | reverse complement strand
ATCTGAAGGAATATATTTTTATTTAATCAGCGTCATCTTTTTGGATGTCTTATAATCGCCGCTTTTTATTTCGTAAATGTACAAACCGCTCGCTAATCCGCCGCCGGCGGAACTGGCGTCATAAGTTACTTCGTAACGTCCTTTTTCTTTAAAATCATTGACGAGGGTTTTTACTTCTCTGCCGAGGATATCGTATACCTTTAGTGTTACTATTTCATCCTTTGGTATCTGATAGCTGAGCAATGTAGAAGGATTAAAAGGATTCGGATAATTCTGAAAAAGTTCGAATGAGGAAATCAAAACTTCACTAAAAACATCATCATTTACTGAGGTAACCGTATCACCATCTTCGTCAACTAATAAATAACTTATATACAAATCAGTTGAGGTTACAGTATCTTCTCTTGCCGCATCCCGATTTGATGTAAAAATTAAAGTTTTACCGTCGGGTGATATCCAGGGATATTCGTCCCAGCCACCTATATATCCAAAGAAACCTGTTGGCTGGAATGCAGTCGAATTGATATTTAATTTATAAGTTGCACCCCATCTATTCATTATTGTATCCCGATAGGTTACAAATAACTCAGACTGAAGTGTATCCAGAGGACCAAAAACGTATTTACTAAAATATGCCTTCTTTCTATCACCTGTTATTGATACTCCTCTTGTATCTCCATATCCAAAAGGATGATTATAGTTTGAACTATCTACTATCTTCCATGTGTTATTTATTGTATCTTTAATAAAAATGCAAACACCGCCAGCAGCCCATCTGTAGTCGATTGTATATAAAGTATCCTGACTGATTTCAAGAGCATAGTCCTCAATGCTTGGGGAATTTATATGGGGTCCCAAATTGATAGAAGTACCCCACTGTTGATTACTGCTGCTCCACTCACTATACCAGAGGTCCCACGAGCAATAATTGCACCGTACATGTTAGTAGCCACATCATCCCCATTGTCTGCATACCAAAAGTGTGTACTAGAAATAAATCCATCAAGATTATCATTTCCTAATGCCCAAGCCAATGAATTTAATAAATTCGCAGTAAAACCAGATACTGCTGGTGGATTTTGAAGAGAATATTTATAAACAACATCCTCTCGCCATGCCCCTGTTGTAATCTTTCCAATTTCCCAAGGATTTGGTGAACCACCGGTATTATCAATTAGTCTATCCAGCATCGTGGGTATATCACGTCCTAACCAATTTTTCAATAAACCATAACCTTCTATTGATAACCGTTGGTGAACGTGTTGTTTATGAGATAATAAATTTCCCGAAAAAAGAAAAAGAGTTAATAATAATAAAGAAAGTTTTTTCATGTTTTCCCTCTTATTTAGAAGTTTAAATTAAAGCCTAACTTTGCATCAGGCATGATTAGTGGTTGAATATGAGTTGCTGTACTTATAACAACTCCGAATCCATAAAAAATATTAAATCCAAATTCTGAAATTTTATAGTTCCCAATATTTATGTCATAAACTACACCCTTAATCAAAGGATAATCAAATCTTTGGTCAGCAACTCCATTCAATAAAGTAACTTCTACATTGAACATGTCAAAAATAAAATCATCTACTTTGTGGGAGTATTTTAAACCAAATCCGACACCCATATTAGGGGCAGCTCCCACACCCTCCCCCTGACTTGTCGGGTGTCAAATTTTGAAAAATTAAGTCTATGTTTTTTAATAAATTACGGGGGTAAAAACAGTAATTTGTCGCACTAATGGGGGTACCCCCCCCGTATATTTATGAAATATCACATTCGCAAAGTTAAAACGTCCTCAAATAGCATTGCGGTGCAAGTAATAAAATATGTAAACCGTCAACGTGTTGTCGTCAAACATATAGGCAGTGCCCGCAACAAAGATGAAGTAATTATACTTTGGAATAATGCTAAAGAATGGATTGCCGAACAAACAAAACAAATTCCATTGTTTCCATTAGAAGAACATTTCATTTCAATTGAGCAATTCGAATATCTGGGCTTTCAGTACACCTTTTTATACGAGACTTTGTACAAACTGCAATCAAGATTAGGCTACACTTGTTTTGGCAGTAAATTACTTAACGATTTAGTCACTATCCGCATTATTGAACCGGTTTCAAAATTGCGATCGGTCGAACTGATTGAAACCTATTTTAACATAAAACACCAACGGCAAACCCGATGACGATCTTTACTTCCGCTTATTAAAAATTACCGATTTTGTTTCCGGCATGACGGACTCCTACGCCGTTTCGTTATTCAGAAAGCTAAAAGGAATTTCGCTGCCGGGCAGGTGAAAGCAAAGTTTTATTGAAATAGAAAAGTTTTCATGCTTTTCACCGATTATTAAGAT
>JAIOIM010000496.1 GCA_019912505.1 Ignavibacteriaceae bacterium | reverse complement strand
ATATAAAATTTATCTATAAAACTTTTTATCAAGAGATTTTTTCCATCGCCGGTAATGCCGATTGATTCCCAGCTTACAAAATTATTTTTACGCCATACCGTTGTTCCCTGAAGTAAATCCACCGCGGAAATAAATTTATCGGGTGTTGAAACATAAACATATTTCCCATCGGTAACCGCCCAGCACGCGGCGGGGGAGTAGTAAAAATTTTTATTCTCTGTCCATTTCCAATTTAATGCGCCGGTGTTTGCATCAACGCAGTAAAGGTAGTTATCCCAACTTCCAAATATAATTTTATCATTCACAAATAATGGAAGAGTTTCAATCATTGCTTCGGCTGAATGATTTTCCCAGATCAACTCAAGCGAGTACAAATCATAACAAAACAAATTTCCGTTGGCTGTGCCTACAATAACCCCGGCAGTTAGCTTGCCGTTATTTCTTAAATCATACGAAATTAATTGTGATGTAATCGGCTCGCCTATACCAATGAGTTGGAGTGTTTCCCCGGTATTAACATTAATTGTCAGCAGGTCTCCTTCAATTGTTCCCACGGCAACTATATCTCTGTTTTGCACCGGTCGGCTGAATACCGTTCCGTGCGTGTTGTATTTCCAAAGCTCTTTTCCATCGAATGTATAACAATGGAGCATTCCGTTTTTTGTAACAGCAAAAAGTTTATCGTTACCCGGGAATAGAGACGCCGACATTGAAACGTTTAGCTCCTTCTTCCATAAAAGATTTACATCATAATTTATAAATTGAAGAGAATCAATTTTTGAAATTGTGGTGTCGTTATTTTTTGCAATTCCGCCCCAAAAATCTGCGGCGCTTTTGTTGTTCACTTCAAAAAAAAGCAGCGAGTCCTTTGTTTCCGAAACAAGATTATAACCCCACGATTTAGTCTTGCTTAAAGTAGAACGCCCCATAGCGGCAGGAATGCCGTTAAAATTCATCAGTCGGTTTGAGTGTCCGTGTCCGAGCATTACTGCTTTAACATCATAATTTCGTAAAATATTTGTGACTTTAAACCAATTGTCAACATCGCCATCAAGCGGATGGTGAATATAAAAAATTACTCCCTGGTTTGGGTTTACATTTTTTAATTTTTCGACAAGCCAGTTCAAATCTTCTGGCGATACGTGTCCGCCGCCTCCGCGCCAGTATACGCCGCTGTTTAAACCCACATGTATAGTTCCGTTTTGTTCAAAGAAAAATTTGTCATCGCCCCAAAGCTCTGCAAATTTTGTACAGCCGCTTTCGCTCCACTTTGTATCGTGGTTGCCGGGAATAATGTGGTACGGAATATTTA
>JAIOIM010000495.1 GCA_019912505.1 Ignavibacteriaceae bacterium | reverse complement strand
ATTGTTTTCTGTTTTTATAAAAAACGGAAAATTTATGTAATTACGTTCGGAATTTTTTGAAAGAAGTTTTACAAACTGTCCTATTGTTATCACTTCGTTCCAGTTAAAATTGCCGGTCTCATCGTTTGAAAAAGTCTGCATTAAAATTTTTACAGTGCTATCAACCGGCAGAGTTTCAATTAAACTGATTTTATTTCTTATGTATAAATCATTCGGCGGGTTTTCGTTTTTGTTTATTAATCCATCTTCAACCATAGCGTTTATAGCGCTGTCCGAGTGTAAAAAATCAATCCGGTCAAAGCTAAAAACGATGCTGTCTTTTTTTATACCAATTCCTTTTGCATAACAGTAAAACGAATCGGCAGAAATTGTTAACCCTTCCTCCGTGGTTTCTACAGTTTCTTTTTTGGGATGTGAACCGCATGATGAAATTAGTAGAATGACAATAGAAAAAATGAAAAGTTTAATAAACACCTGCACGCACCAAAAATATTTTTACTCTCAAAATATAGTCAAATTAAAAATTATAATACCAGTCTCAAAAAATGTTATTAGGAAATAATAGACAGAAGGCTAATCTGATGGCCGGGTGTTTAAATAAAGTTTAAACAGCTAACCGTAGTGCATAGCTGCAAAGAAAATGATAATATAATTCGTATAATTTCAGTAAGAAAAGCTGCAAAATCAGAAAACAAATATTATCAAGAGTTAAAATAAAATAAGAAGAATACGATTTTTCGAAATCAGTTAAAAACCCTTATACGAAGAAGTTAAAAAAACAAATATCAATACGCATAGAGAATGAAACCGTTGAATATTTTAAAGCATTGGCTTCCGAAATTGACATTCCCAATCAAAATTTAATGAACATGTATCTGCGCGAATGTGCCGAAAAAAAGAAGAGACCTAATGTTCATTGGCAGTAATTTATATTATCGAACAATGTGAAATTTCATCCTCATTATACATTGTGGACGCAAAAAAAATAATTTATATGTGTGCCGCTCCCAAAAGGAAATTCCCGTGAAAACGGGAATCTGAAGCCTTGGGTATTTGAATGAGATCCCCGCTTTCGCGGGAATGACATTTAGAGAATTTTAACTTATTAGAGCGGACTCATTTATAATCAGTCGCTGTTTGTCAATGAGCGCTGCCTCTTTATTGTGGGAAACATCATAAACTTGAATTATGCTGTCAGTTCCGAATAATCTGCTATCGAACATTTAAGAGTTTTTTAATCTCAACTCTAAAGCGTCAACTTGTTTGGTTAAACCCTTTGGCAGTTTGTTTTCAAACTTTTTATAAAACTCTCGTATTTCTTTTACTTCCGCGAGCCATCTCTCTTTATCTACATTTAAAATTTTCCTCAACTCATCTTCGGTAAAATCCATATCGGTTAAATCTATCGCACCTTTTGTAGGCATATAACCGAGGGCTGTTTTTTCTGCTGTTGCAGCCTCGTTTGTTCGCCCGAATATCCATTTTAAGACGCGTATGTTTTCACCGAATCCGGGCCAGAGAAACCTGCCGTTTTCATCTTTCCGGAACCAGTTGACATAAAATATTTTTGGAAGATGGGCGCCTTCTTTCTTCCCTATATCAAGCCAATGCTGAAAATAGTCGCCCATATTATAACCGCAAAATGGAAGCATAGCAAACGGATCGTGGCAGATGTTGCCAACTTTACCCTCTGAGGCAGCGGTTTGTTCCGATGAAACAATTGAACCCATAAATGTTCCGTGGCTCCAGTCGAATGCTTCATAAACAAGCGGCACAAAACTTTCTCTTCTGCCGCCAAATAATATAGCAGAAATCGGAACGCCTTTCGGGTCTTCCCATCTATCGTCAATTACAGGGCATTGATTTGCGGGCGCAGTAAACCTGCTGTTTGGATGAGCCGCATATTCGCTGCTATCGGGTGTCCATTCGTTCCCGAGCCAGTTTGTTAATTTTGCTGGTTTTTCTTTTGTCAATCCCTCCCACCATACATCTCCATCCGGTGTAAGAGCTACGTTTGTAAAAATTGAATTTGAGTGGAGCGAAAGAATTGCATTTGGGTTTGTGTGCATCGATGTACCGGGTGCTACACCGAAAAACCCTGCTTCAGGATTAATGGCGTACAACTTACCATCATCGCCGAATTTCATCCAAGCGATATCATCACCGACAGTTTCAATCTTCCAGTCGGGAAGTGAAGGAGTTAACATAGCGAGATTTGTTTTTCCGCATGCACTTGGAAAAGCAGCTGCCATATATTTTTTTTCACCTTCCGGATTTGTAATTCCAAGAATAAGCATATGCTCTGCAAGCCAGCCTTCCTGTCTTGCCATATATGATGCAATACGTAACGCAAAACATTTTTTGCCGAGCAGTGCGTTTCCGCCGTACCCGCTGCCGAAAGACCAAATAGCTTTTTCTTCTGGGAAGTGAACGATGTATTTATTTTCGGCATTGCAAGGCCACGCAACATCTTCCTGGTTTGCTTTAAGCGGAACGCCAACGGAATGAAGGCACGGCACAAAATCGCCGTCGCCAAGAATATCAAGTACCTTTTTTCCCATCCTGGTAGTTATTCGAAGGCTGCAGGCTACATAGGCAGAGTCTGTAATTTCCACACCGATATAAGCAATATCGCTACCAAGCGGACCCATACTGAAAGGAATAACATACATTGTTCTTCCTTTCATACAGCCTTTAAATAAACTGTTAAGTTTTTCTTTCATCGCCTTGGGATCAAACCAGTTGTTTGTCGGTCCTGCATCTTCCGGTTTTTCGGAGCAAATAAATGTTCTGTCTTCCACACGGGCTACATCCGCAGGATCGGATTTACAATAAAAGCTGTTGGGCTTTTTATCTTCATTAAGTTTTACAAAAGTGCCGCTTTTAACAAGAGTGTCGGTTAGCATAGTATATTCTTCTTGCGAACCATTGCACCAGTAAACTGAATCGGGGCTGCACAATTGTTCAACTTCTTTTACCCATGCTAATAGTTTTTTGTTTGTAGTCAAAGTATCAGACATTAATATTCCTTTCTAACTGAAAATAGAAATACACAAACGTGTACGGTTTAATATTTAATAATTGGGGCGCAACAATTTTTGCGGCAAAAAAGACTGCAGGGACCAAAGCAACTTTTACCGCGGAAGCGGCGCAATTATAAAAAATTGGGGTGCCGTTTACAAGGTAAAATCAAATCAAATTTATTTTGTTGAATGTTATTTGTAAAGGCGAAATTGAAGGTGTTAATTCAAAATTTAAACGGTTTGTTATTTTATGCAAAGTTTTTGTTCGGTACTGGCGGGCTATTAGTCTAAAACTATTTTACATTCAAATAATCTATTTTGGGTTGAGCAAAAAAATAAATAGTCATTTAAAGTTAAAATTTTTATTAATTTG
>JAIOIM010000494.1 GCA_019912505.1 Ignavibacteriaceae bacterium | reverse complement strand
TACTTCTATACCGCGAAGCCGTAAATTAATTGTTTACCAGATGGAACATATCGGTGTAAATTCGCTGCCTCTTGTTATAATAATTGCCGTGTTTACCGGGGCTGTTGCCGCGTGGCAGGCAGCTTATCAATTAAAAGGAATTGCCCCGTTATCATTCCTTGGCGCCGCAACCAGCCGGGCAATAATAACAGAACTTGGACCTGTGTTAACCGGAATTGTTATTGCGGGTCGTGTAGGTGCTTCAATTGCCGCTGAGCTTGGCACTATGAAAGTTACTGAGCAGATTGACGCTTTAGAAACTATGGCTATTAGTCCTATTCGTTATCTTGCTATGCCCCGCTTTCTTGCGTCTGTTATTATGATGCCTGTGCTTGTAGTATTTGCAAATTTTATTGCTATACTCGGCGCCTTTATCGTGTCAAACTATTTTCTTGATGTTTCGTTTGCTGTGTTTTTTCAAAGTGTAAAAAGATATTTTGATGTTATGGATTTGATTTCCGGTTTGATAAAAGCGATATTTTTCGGAGGTGTAACATCACTACTTGGGTGCCATATTGGGTTCCATACGCAGGGCGGCGCCGAAGGTGTTGGGCTTGCCACAATCCGGTCTTTTGTAATGTCGGCGGCATCAATTCTTATCTTAGATTATGTGCTTTGGATGTTACTGTTCAGCCCTTAATTTAAATCAATTTTAATTTTTCTATAAAGATGTTTTTGTCATCTAACGATAAAAGCTCCTCTACTTTTTCCCTATCTCCAAATTTCTTTGCAGTTTCAGCAAGCAGCTGAAGTTGAATTTCATTATTTGATTCGGGAGTAAGCAGAAGAAAAATTATTCTCGATTCTAATTCATCGAATGCACCGAAATTTATACCAACATTAACTTTTGCGGTAAATAGGTAAGGCTTACTTATTTTTAATTTTGCGTGCGGGATGGCTAAATAGTTGGCAATACCGGTTGGACCCTGGGCTTCGCGGGCATAAACTATTTGAAGAATTTCCTCTGCCGGTATTTTTATTTTAGCTGCTGCAATATCTACAAGTTCGTTTATAACTGCGTCTTTACTTGATGCATTTGAAAAAATAAAACCCGACGGCGAAAGTAAATCGTTTAGTTTAAACCCTTCTTTTCGTTTTAAGAAATAGCTCATCATAGGTGCGCTGGCAATGGAAGTAAATAGTGCCATAATTACAAGCCCGACAAACACTTCCTCATTTATAAGTCCAACATTTAGTGCAATAAGCCCAATAATAATTCCCATTGCCCCGCTTGAACTCATTCCGAAACCAATCGCAAGTGATTCGTTTTTACCGACACCGCTTAAACGCGCACCAAGAGCCGACCCGAAAACTTTACCTGTAAATGCAAGGATGAGCAAAATAGCAACAATTGCAAAATTAAAATTTGTAATAAAATTTACACGCAGACCGATGGAAACAAAAAACAACGGCGCGAAAATATTTGTAACAAATTGATGTATAATTTCCCTTGTCTCTTCTTTAAGGTGTGCAGAATCGCCGATAGCAATTCCCATAATAAAAGCCCCGAGTATCGCATGAACGCCTATGTACTCTGTAAATGCCGCAGCAATAAAGCCAAGTATTAAAATAAAATTAAGAATAGCCCCAGGGAAAGAAAACTTTTTTTGGATTATAGGAATTGCCCAGTTTATTAATTTTCTGCCGAATAAAAGGATACCAATTACAAAAATAAAAGTATATAAAATTGTATAGCCAAAACCGAGCGAGTGAGAGGTGCCACCTATTAAACCAAGTATCACCGAAAAAATCATCCATCCTATCAAGTCGTTTAACATAGCGGCTGCTATTATTATTAATCCAATATCAGTTTTAAAAATTTTAAGATCCATTAAAATTTTTGCAATTACGGGAAGAGAAGATATGGCAATTGCCGTACCGATGAATAGCGGAAATATAATATGCATACTTTCATCCTGGTTGCCCATAATATCGGGCAAAAGATATGATATGCCAAAACCAAGTGTAAACGGAATAATGATGCCAATTAAACTTGTTGCCGCAGCTGTTTTTCTTTCTCTTATCACAACAGCAAGATCAACTTCGAGACCTGAAACAAGAAGCAGAAGAACAACGGCAATTGTGGTAATACCGTTTAGGGCAATACCAATAGAAGACTTTTCCGGAAAGAGCCAGTTAAATAAATCGGGGGCAACCATACCAAATACTGTTGAGCCGAGAAGTATACCTGCTAAAATTTCTCCGACAATTGCAGGCAGTTTTATGCGTGTACATAACTCGCCAAGCAGCTTTGCAGAAAAAAGCATTACGCTTATACTTAATAGAAATATTATTACGTGTTGTGTATCCATTTCGTTACCGAACAATTAACAAGTTAGCTGGTAATTCTTTTATAACGTGTTCCTGGTCGTATGGAAAAATTTTGTCCAACAAGCCCCATCTTTTATGCGGAGGTGTAACGGCAAATAAGTCGGCGTCATTTACTTTAGCATAGTTAGCGGCTTCCCATCCTGTTTTTCCGTATATGCAGTGAATTTTTATGGGCACCCCTTTTAAATTTAATTCCGAGATAAAAATTTTCATTTTTGTTTCTTCCTCAATTCGCCACTGCTCGCGCATGTTTGAAAGTTCTGTCAATGAACCGGTTTCCTGAACTGCAAGGACAAGCCCCGGGGCGTAAAAATCTCTTAACAACACAAACTCATCAGCTTGTTCCAAAAGAGCAAAATTGTACGCCTTTAATATTGTCCGCTCACTTTCGGATGAATAATCTGTGGGGACATAAAAACTTTTTATACTTTTTGGCTTTTCTGATGGTGATTTGAAAATTAGTACAGATGATTTGGCTTCGCGCATAATTTTTCTTGCCACCGAACCAACATAGTATTTTATAAAGCTTTCTTTTTCGAGCGCCCCGGCAATCAGCAGGTCAACTCCTTCGTTACTGCTGGTTCTTATAATTGCTTCAGCCGGTTCGCCGGTTGCCCATATTATTTTAGTTGAAGCATTATTTAACCCTGCTGCCGAAACAGTTTCCGAAAGTAATTTTTCGGTTTCCTCCTTTTTTTCACCAACGTGTATTAACACTAATTCTGCGTTAAAAAGCTCTATTAAGCGTTTTGTTTCCGCAAGCAATGCT
>JAIOIM010000493.1 GCA_019912505.1 Ignavibacteriaceae bacterium | reverse complement strand
GGTAATAAATGATTTAGCCTTTCATGCAAAAAATGATATTTTAATTTTCACTGACGCGAACACGGTTTTCGACAAAAATGCTTTGAAAAATCTTGTTAAAGGCTATACATCAGAAAAAATTGGCGGGGTTTCTGGAAGATTAATTTTGAATGAACCTAAAGACAATTTTGATAAAAGCAGTCAGGAAAAAAAATATTGGGAGTATGAAACTATCATCAAAAAAGCCGAAGGTAAATTTGGTGTTTTAATTGGGGCAAACGGCGGAATATTTTCAATCAGAAAAAAACTATTTAAAGAGATACCAAGAGCAAAAGCTGTAACAGACGATTTTTTTGTCTCACTCGCAGTATTATCTCAGGGGTACAAATTCGTTTATCAATATGATTCATTTGCTTTTGAAGAGGTTGCCCGGAGCGTTGATGATGAATTTAAACGCAAAGTAAGGTTTGCCGCAACAAATTTTCAAACCTTGTTCTTTTTCCCCGATCTTTTATTTAATAAAAATATTCTGCTTTCTATTTCTTTTTGGAGCCATAAAGTTATCCGATGGTTTATTCCTTTTTTACTTATTCTTTTGTTTATACTCTCCATCTGGAGGTCTTCCTATTCGGATGCTGTAAGAGTGATACTTTATGTACAGTTATTCTTTTACGGTGCTTCAATAGTCGGAAAAATAGGAGCATCGTTTAAATTAAGATTACCATTTTTTTCTTTGGCATATTTTTTTGTAATTACTAACTTTGCACTTGTGTTAGGTTTCATTCGTTTCCTTAGAGGGAAGCATACAGTTATTTGGCAGTCAACACCAAGATGATAATTACAAAAACTTCAGAAAAAATAATTATTCTACTCACGGACTTTCTTGCAATAAACCTTGCGTGGATTGTCTTCTTTTACTTCCGTGTGCAAACCGGACTTTTTGAACTGCTTGTTGTTCCCGAGTTTATTATTCCTATGCTTGTGGTTTATTTTTATTGGCTTCTCATTTTTACCTTCGTCGGCATGTACCGCACCTGGTTTGCCGCATCAAGATTTGATGAATTATCTACTTTGTTCAAAGCTTCCTTCGTGGGAGTTTTTATCCTCTTCTTTTTAATTTTTGTAGACGATTATGCACACAATGTTGCATCTTCAACCCGTATTTTGCTCTTTATTTATTGGGGACTTTTCCTTGCATTTGTTGGCTTTGGAAGAATATTTATTCGCAGCCTTCAACGTAATCTATTAATAAAAGGCTACGGCAGGCGCAACGCTATTATTGTCGGCTTTAATCCAAAAGCATTTGAAGTTCACAACGAACTGATTGAACATCCGGCTCTTGGGCTTGATGTTTCTGGTTATGTTTCTCTTGTTGAAGATGACATTTCTAAAATGTATAAAAACAAAAAAGTAATAGGGCATTTTAGTAATATATCTTCCATCATTGATGAGAATAATATAAAAGAAGTAATTATTGCACTTGAAAAAGAAAACCACGAAGTGTTAGTTGAACTGCTTGCAAGATGCGAACCCAAAAGCATCGGGTTAAAAATAGTTCCTGATCTTTATGAAATATTAAGCGGGCAAGCCCGAACAATGCAGCTTTATGGGATTCCTCTTATAGATATTATGCCGGAACTGATGCCTGAATGGGAGAAAAAATTAAAGCGGTTAATGGACATTCTCGTATCAACAATAATACTCATACTTTCATTTCCTCTCTGGTTTTTTACTGCCATAGCAATTAAATCAGAGAGTAAAGGTCCCGTCTTTTTTTCTCAGGAAAGATGCGGACAAAACGGCTCGCTTTTTAAGATGTTAAAATTCCGATCGATGAGGCATGATGCCGAAAAATTGACGGGTCCTGTATGGTCGCAAAAAGATGACCCTCGTATTACAAAAGTTGGCAAGTTTATACGAAAAGTACGCATCGATGAAATTCCGCAAATGATAAATGTTTTAAAGGGTGAAATGAGCCTTGTGGGTCCCCGCCCGGAACGCCCGTTCTTTGTTGAAAAACTTGCCGGGGAAATTCCATATTATAAAAGAAGATTAAAAGTTAGACCCGGGGTTACAGGCTGGGCGCAGGTAAAACATAAATACGACGAAACTATTGAAGATGTAAAAATAAAACTAAGGTACGATCTGTTTTATATCGAAAACATGTCGCTTAGAATGGATTTCAAAATAATTTTCAGAACTATTTTTGTTGTACTTTTTGGAAAAGGACATTATAATTAGTTATATTTTTGTAGGCTTTAATAAAGTATTTCCAACATTTTATATTAACCACAATTTTTTATTATTATGACCGAACGTGCACTAATAATTATACCGACATATAATGAGTTGAAGAATATTACAAAACTCATCCCGGAAGTTCTCTCAAAGGATGAAAATATCGAAATTCTTGTGGTTGACGATAACTCACCTGACGGCACAGGCGATTATGTAGAAGAGTTGAGTAAAACTAACGATAGAGTGCATGTTTTACGGCGCGCAAAAAAAATGGGGCTCGGTACTGCTTATATTGCAGGCTTTAAGTATGCTCTGGAACATCGATACGATTTTATTTTTGAAATGGATGCCGATTTTTCACATGACCCCAAAGAAATAGTAAATTTTTTAAAAGCTATACAAAACTACGATTTGGTTCTCGGCAGCCGTTACAAAAATGGAGTAAACGTAATCAACTGGCCAATGAAACGTTTGCTGCTTAGTTACTTTGCTAATATTTATACCCGTGTAATTACCGGGCTGCCTGTTCACGATGCTACAGGCGGTTTCAAATGTTTTAGGCGTTCGGTGCTGGAAGCTATAAATTTAGACAAGATAAAATCCAACGGTTACGCCTTTCAAATTGAAATGACTTTTAAAGCTTATAAAAAGGGTTTTAGAATAACAGAAATCCCAATCATCTTTATGGATCGTGTTACCGGCACTTCAAAGATGTCAAAAAAAATTGTACGCGAAGCAGTATTTATGGTTTGGAAATTAAGGTTAAGAAGTTTCGTTGGATTACTTTAATCAGGTGGCGTGTTGGATATATCTATAATTATAGTAAACTATAATGTAAAAGAGTTTCTCCAGAATCTTCTTCATTCAATAAATAAAGCCGCACAATCAATTTCAACCGAAGTTATTGTAGTAGATAACGCCTCTGATGACGGCAGCGTAGAATTTATACGCGAAAAATTTCCGCACGTAAAACTTTTTGCAAACGATAAAAACCTTGGATTCAGCAAAGCAAATAATATAGGGCTTAAAGCCGCAAGCGGTAAATATCTTTTACTCATTAATCCAGATACATTAGTTAGGGAAGATACTTTTACAAAAATGATTGAGTTTTTTGAAACTCACTTAGATGCAGGACTTGCAGGCTGTAAAATATTAAACCCCGATGGCACGCTCCAACTTGCCTGCCGCCGTAGTTTTCCGGGTCCGTGGACTTCATTTACAAAAGTAACCGGTCTTAGCTCACTATTTCCCAAGAGTAAATTATTTGCCCGATACAATCTTTCATACCTTGATGAAAACCAAACTTATGAAGTAGACGCTATCTCCGGCTCGTTTATGATGTTTACTCGGGAAGTTTATGAAAACGTCGGCGGGCTTGATGAGCAGTTTTTTATGTATGGCGAAGACCTCGACCTATGTTACCGCATACAAAAATCGGGCAGCAAAGTATATTATGTTCACACAACTCAGATAATTCATTATAAAGGGGAAAGCACAAAAAGAAGCAGCCTTGACGAAACAAAAATTTTTTACAGCGCGATGCATCTTTTTGTAAAAAAACATCTCTCATCTTCTTTTTTGGTTGAGTTTATCTTGCGTGCAGCAATCGGCGTGCGCGAGTTTTTTGCGTTCTGGGGAAAACGAAAGTTGATAATATCTTCGATAATTTTCGATTTTGTTTTTTTCGGGATCAGCCTTTTTGCAGCCGCCAAATTTTATAAAAGTATAACCACATGGGCAGGCTTCGCGCAGTATCACGCGCCGGTTTTATATACTATACCTGCTTTAATACATATTGCCATTGCCGGTTTAACCGGTGTTTACAAACGCAATTCTCTTTCAATCCTACGGAGCTTCGGCGCGATAGTATTAAGTTTCTTTTTTATTTCATCACTCACATTTTTCTTTAAACAATTTGCGTACAGCCGTGCGGTTGTAATTATTACATACGCAATTCTATTATTTGCACTTACCTTTTGGCGCGTTATTTTAAAGTTAGTATTTAAAGTAGGGGTTAGCGAACGGGACTATATTCAAAAACGAGCGCTTATTGTAGGTATTAATCATCCGGCTTTAACACTTGCGGAAAAACTGAATTCGAGAAAATCAGATATTTATAATGTAATCGGATTAATAAGTTTTACCCATAAAGATATAGGGACAAAAATTGGCTGCTTTGAAATACTCGGCAGTATTGAAAACATCAAAAAAATTATAAAAGAAAAAAAAGTAAACGAAGTAATTTTTTCATCCGAAGAATTAACTTACAACCAAATGATGAATATCGTTTCCTCCTCGCATGACGAAAATGTTGAATTCAAATTAACGGGCAGCAGCTTAGACTTTTTAGTGGGCAAAACTTCCGTCTCTATATTAGATGACATTCCTCTCATTGGTATAAAATATAACATCTCCGATCCGGTGTTTAAATTTTTCAAATCAGTTTTCGATTTTTCCCTCGCCCTATTGGTTTTGATATTCATTTATCCTTTCATATATTTAACTGCCGTTATAAGCGGCAGCCGTTCGGAGTTTAAGAAATTTGTTCTTGGAGTTCCGAAAGTTTTATCGGGCAAAATAAGTTTTGTCGGCACTAAAGAAGATAACATCGGCGGGGAGTTGTACCTCGGCAAAAAAGGCTTAACAGGGTTATGGTATATTGATGAAAGCGAAAACAGCAGCGGCAAGCTCAATGTTTATTATGCTAAAAATCAAAATGTTTGGCTTGACCTTGAAATATTGGGGAAGACTCTGAATAAAATGTGGAACAGTAAAAAATAGTTATGGCAAAAACAACATTAGACTTTGAAAAACCTATCGCAGAACTTGAAGCAAAATTAAATGAGATGCGCCAATTCTCCGGCGGTATGGATATTAGAAATGAAATTGGTACTATTGAGAAGAAGGTTAGATTGTTGAAAGAAGAATTATACAAAGGACTAACAAGATGGCAGCGCGTCCAGCTTGCACGGCATCCGGACAGACCATACACGCTCGACTATATTTACGAGATGACGAATAACTTTATCGAACTTCATGGCGACCGCCAGGTAAAAGATGATAAAGCCATCATCGGTGGTTTTGCCCAAATTGATGACCAGAAAGTTATGATTATCGGTCATCAAAAAGGACGCGATACAAAATCGAATGTTTACCGCAACTTTGGAATGGCTAACCCGGAAGGTTACCGGAAAGCTTTGCGCCTTATGAAACTTGCCGAAAAATTTAACAAACCGGTCATAACTCTAATCGATACCCCCGGCGCATTTCCCGGTCTCGAAGCAGAAGAACGCGGGCAGGCAGAAGCAATAGCGCGCAACCTTTTTGAAATGGCAAAACTTCGCGTGCCTATTGTTGTTGTTATAATTGGCGAAGGCGCAAGCGGCGGCGCATTGGGTCTTGGTGTGGGCGATAGAATTTTAATGCTTGAAAACTGTTGGTACTCTGTAATCAGCCCGGAATCTTGTTCAAGCATTTTATGGCGCAGTTGGGACTATAAAGAACAAGCCGCAGAAGCGTTAAAACTTACCGCACCCGATTTACTCGAGCAAAAACTTATCGACCGTATTATACCTGAACCTCTCGGCGGCGCACATAAAAATATAAAAGAGGCTGCTCAATCATTAAAAACGGCTATTCTTGAAGAACTTACCTTTTTGATAAAAATAAAACCTGAAAAATTAATCGACCAGCGGATTGAAAAATTTGGACGAATGGGTGAATTTGAAGAATAATTTACTACATTCTTTTTTAAGCTCATTATTAACCTTCCTTTTTTATAAATTTGATTTCGTTTTTCATATAAATTTTAAATACTATGCTTAGTAATAAAACAGAAATTAGGGTGCGTTATGCTGATACTGACAAAATGCAGTTTGTGTATAACGGAAAGTATTTTGAGTATTTTGAAGTAGGTCGTTCCGAAATGATGCGCGCTCATGGATTCCCGTATAGCCAGTTTGAAAACAAAGGGTGGCAGCTTCCTGTTTTAGAATCGTATGCAAAGTATAAAAATTACGCCAGGTATGATGAAGTTTTAGTAATACACGCTTTTGTAAAAGAGATGCCCACGCTAAAAGTAAAAATTGATTATGAAATTACCGAAAAAGAAACGGGACGTTTTATAGCCGAAGGTTACACCTTGCACGTTTTTATGAGGGGCGAAGATAAAAAAGCTATTCGTCCGCCGCAGGAGTTTGTTGATGCTTTGAAACCATTTTACAAATAAAATTATGCTGAACGAATTAGATAAAATAATAATTAACGCCCTTGAGGTTGCTTCAGCCGAAGTTAAATATTTTTACAGCCAGCTTCAATTTGAAGTGTACAAAAATAACCTAGATACCATTGAGTCAATTGCCGAAACAGGAGTTGATTATATTTCGGTCGGTGCACTAAGGCATAGTGTAAATGCGCTCGACATCTCTTTAAAAATAAACGCTATTATTTAATTTTATTTTATGTTTGATAAATTAAAAGAACTGACAAAAGATACCGCCATATACGGTATAAGCACAATGGTAGGGCGGTTTATAAATTTTTTGTTAGTGCCTTTTTATACAAACATATTTCTGCCCGAGCAGTACGGCGTTATTACAAATATTTATGCTTTCATCGGTATAATGAATATTGTTTATATCTACGGGATGGATTCGGCTTATTTAAAGTTTGCTTCTACTCAAGAAATAGGCGACAAAAAAGATAATTTTTCTACACCGTTTATTTCCATCTTTCTTACTTCACTGCTGCTTTCTGTTACCATCTACGCCGCAAGTGTCCCGCTAAATAATCTGCTCGCAGTTCCCGGCAATTATCATTACCTGATGTTATTTTCAATTCTGATTTTGTTTTTAGATGCCAACACAGTCGTTCCTTTTATAAAGTTAAGGTTGGAAAGAAAAGCGAAGAAGTTTGCTGCGTTTAAGATAATAAGTATTTTAATAAACGTGTGTCTAACGGTTTTCTTAGTGCTTAAATTGAAGATGGGAATTGAGGCTGTTTTTATAAGTAATGCTGCGGCATCGCTGGCTGCGCTTATTCTGCTTCTTCCCGATATTTTGGCTGAACTAAAATTTTCGCTAAAAAAAGAATTATTCCAGCGCCTTCTAAAATTCGGTTTGCCTTATTTGCCTGCCGGTTTTTCGCTTATGCTTATCCAGGTAATCGATAGACCGATAATGGAACATTTGCAGGGACTTGCAGCTCTCGGGGTTTATCAAGCTAATTATAAACTCGGCATTTTTATGATGTTGTTTGTAAATATGTTTCAATTTGCATGGCAGCCCTTTTTTCTTCAAAATGCAAAAGAAAAAAACGCAAAAGAAATGTTCTCCAAAGTGCTTACATATTTTACGCTTGTAGGCAGCGTAATTTTAATAGGGCTCTCCCTGTTTATAAGTGATTTTGTACAGTGGAAAATTTTCGGCAGAACGATAATTGGTCCCAATTATTGGGGCGGAACTTTTATTGTGCCGATTGTTTTACTTGCTTATTTGTTTAACGGGTTTTATGTAATATTTAACGCCGGTATTTATATAAAAGAAAAAAGCATCTACGCCCCTATTGTTACAACTATTGCCGCTTTTGCCAATGTGGTTTTTAATTTATTACTAATCCCTCCGTTCGGCATACTTGGGGCAGCATTTGCAACTTTAATAAGCTACATCGTAATGTCGGGCGGCTTATATATTGTAACACAAAAGTTTTACAGAATAGAGTATGAAATTGGAAAAATTATAAAAATGTTTTTGTTGATTGCGATTACTGGGGCTATTTTTTATTCATTCGGTAATTTCACTATTCCTATCTATTATAGAGCGGTTTTATTTTTAGCATTTATAATCGGGCTTTTGATTTTTATAATAGACAAAGATGAAATTAATTTTATAAAACAAAAATTGGCACGGAGAAGATGAAGTGACTGAAAAAATTGAATTAAAGTTTAAAAGACTAAGCGGCGATTTTGAAGATTTAGAACTACACGGTTACGCAACAGCCGGAAGCGCAGGGATGGATATTAGAGCAGCTGTAAAAAATGATATTATATTAGAGCAAGGCAAAGTTTTATTGGTGCCGACGGATCTTTCAGTTGAAATTCCGGCAGGTTATGAAATACAGGTGCGCCCAAGAAGCGGACTTGCAGCAAAGCACTCAATTGGCATTTTGAACTCTCCCGGCACAATCGATTCAGATTACCGGGGCGAAATAAAAATTATTTTGATGAATTTTGGAGAACAAGAATTTTTTATAAAAAGAGGGGAAAGAATTGCCCAGCTTGTTCTTTCAAAAGTTTACCAGGCGCAAATTGAAGAAGTTAAAGAACTTAAAGACAGCAAACGTGGCAGCGGCGGTTTCGGACATACCGGGCGCAGTTAAGATTTTACGTCAAAAATAAAATCCTTAAAAAATTAATTTGCATTTACCGCTGATAATTTTTTAATATTGCTATGCTTCGAAAGCAATTCTTCTAAAAATCTTCTTAATTAAAATTGAAATATTTGAATGTCGGATTTCGTACATCTTCATAATCATACACACTATAGCTTACAAGACGGCGCCTGCACGGTTGAGTCCCTAATTGCAGCCGCAAAAAAACATAATATGCACGCAGTTGCATTAACCGACCACGGCGTTATGTACGGCGCTGCCGAGTTTTATAAAAAAGCAAAAGACGAAGGAATTAAACCTATAATAGGGATGGAGGCTTATGTTGTTGTTGACGGCTCTCGCAAGGACAGAGGAAGAACCGAAGACAGCGAAGGAAAAAAAAAGAAACCTTACAATCATTTAATTCTTCTTGCAAAAAATTTACAGGGTTATAAAAACCTTTCTAAACTTTCCACATTAGGACACACGGAAGGATTTTATTACCGTCCGAGAGTTGATCTTGAATTGCTTAGAAAATACAGCGAAGGTTTAATATGCACATCAGCCTGCGCCGGAGGTGTTGTTTCTGTGCATCTTGTAAACGGCAATTACGAAAAAGCAAAACAAGCAGCTATAACATATAAAGAAATTTTCGGTGATGATTTTTATCTCGAAATACAAGATCACGGTATGGATGTTGACCTACCGATTTTGGAGGGCATGCCGAAACTTTCTAAAGAACTCGGTATAAAGTTGGTTGCTACAAACGACTGTCACTACATTGAACAGGAACACGCAACAGCTCATAATATCCTGTTGTTGTTGTCCGATAAAAACGGGGCAGATTACAACAAACTGCGTTACGGCACCGATCAGATTTACTTTAAATCTGTGGATGAAATGAAAACGATTTTTAAGAATTATAAAGACGCAATTGACAACACTCTTGAAATTGAAGAAAAGATAAATCTGAAATTAGATTTTGAAAGTCATCATTACCCGGTTTTCCCGATACCCGAAGACTCCTCCGCCAAAACCCTTGATGACTATTTTGAACTGCTTGCGCGTGAGGGTGTTAAAAAGAGATTTGAAAAAATAACGCCCGAATTAGAAGACCGGCTTAATTACGAAATTGACACAATCAAAACGATGGGCTTTTCTGGTTACTTTTTGATTGTCCAAGATTTTATAAATGCTTCGCGCCAGATGAATATTTCGGTCGGTCCAGGTAGAGGCAGCGTTGCCGGCAGCCTTGTTGCATATACGCTGGGCATTACAAATATCGACCCTCTTAAATATGATTTACTGTTTGAACGGTTTTTAAACCCCGCGCGTAAATCGATGCCGGATATTGACGTTGATTTTGCCGATGATAAACGGGGTGATGTAATAGAGTATGTTCGGCAGAAATACGGAAGCGAATGCGTTAGCCAGATTATTACTTTTAACAGGCTTTCATCCAAAGCCGTTATGCGGGATGTTGCCCGCGTACTAAAAATACCTATTGCTACTGTAAATAGTATTACAAAACATATCCCCTCGAAATTCGGAAAAGTATTTACAATTAGTCAGGCGCTTGAAGAAGTACAAGAACTGAAATGGGTAAAGGAATCGAAGGACCCGCTGATTGTAAATTTAATAAAGTATGGAAAAGTACTTGAGGGAATGAACCGCAACTCATCCAAACATGCCGCCGGTGTAGTTATTGCTCCGGGTGATGTTAGTGATTACGTCCCTTTGTCATCGCCGCAAGGACAAACCGATATTGTAACACAATACAATATGAAGGACATTGAGGGAGCGGGACTTCTTAAAATGGATTTCCTTGGACTTCGAACGCTTACTATTATTCAAGATGCACTTGAGATTATTAAAAAAAGCCACGGAGTTGAGATTGATATAGACAATGTTCCGCTTAATGACGAAGAAACATTCCAACTCTTTTCAAAAGGTCAAACAACCGGAGTGTTTCAGTTTGAAAGTGCCCCGATGCGCGAATACCTTAAAAGGTTAAAACCTGAAAGTTTAAAAGACCTCTCTGCAATGAATGCGCTTTACCGCCCCGGACCTATGGAGTTTATAGACGACTTTATCGACAGAAAATTCGGGCGTAAAGAAGTAATTTATATGCACTCATTGCTCGAGCCTATTTTAAATGAAACCCACGGTATTATTGTTTATCAGGAGCAGGTAATTCAAATTGCAAATATAGTTGGTGGAATGAGTCTTGCCGAAGCAGATAATCTCCGCCGTGCTATGGGCAAAAAAGATTTAAAAACTATGAGGGAACAAAAAGCAAAATTTATTCAAGGTTCCATTGCAAAAGGAATTTCTGAAAAAGTTGCTGCCGAAATTTTTGACGCCATCGATAAGTTTGCAAACTACGGTTTTAATAAAAGCCATGCGGTTGCTTATAGTTTTGTGGCTTACCAAACTGCTTACTTAAAAGCCCATTATCCGGCAGAGTTTCTTGCCGCCAACTTAACAAACGAATTTGGAAACACCGACAAAGTAACAACATTTTTAGAAGACTGCCGCAAACTAAAAATAGAAGTTCTTCCACCCGATGTAAATAAGCCCTCGGTTTATTTTGATGTTGAAAATAATAAAATACGTTTCGGTATGTCGGCTATTAAAAATGTTGGAGTTACTGCGGTAGAGGAAATAATACGCAGTCGGCAAAAACTTGAGCGCGACTTTACGAGTATATTTGACTTTTGCGCAAACACAGATACACGCACGGTAAACAAACGCGCGCTCGAGGGCTTGATGCTTGCCGGAGCTTTCGATTCAATTGACAAAGACCGCGCTAAATTATTCGCATCGGTTGAAGACGCTCTTGAGTTCGGGCATAAAATTCAAAACTCAAAACTCGCCGTTGAAAATAGTCTTTTTGGTGGAATGGAAGAGGAAGTAAAAATATCCGAACCCGCTTTTAAAATAGTAGAACCTTGGGATCAACGCGAACAACTTGCAAGGGAGAGGGAAGTAATCGGTTTTTATGTAACCGGTCATCCGCTTCGTCCATACGAAATTGATTACCTTTCATTTTCCTCAATTCATTTTGGCGAAACTGAAAAGTTAGAGAACATGGATACCGTGCGCGCATGCGGTGTTGTTACATCATTAAAAACAAAGATTGATAAATCGAACCGCACCATGGCTTTCTTTACGCTCGATGATTTTTCCGGCTCGTGTGAAGCTTTGATGTTTTCGAGTACGTATGAAAAATACGGTGAGTTTGTAAAAGAAGAAGAATGCGTATTTATTTTGGGTAAGCCCGAAAGCAGCGGCGATGCAATCAAACTGCATATTGAAGAAGTAATGCCGATAAAAAAAGCACGCAGCCGTTTTGCTAAAAGTGTAAAAATTATTTTGGAAAATGATAATTACACGGTTGATAAAATTGCCGGGATAAAAAAAATAATAAAAAAATATCCGGGTAATCTTCCCGTCTATCTTCACCTGTTCAACGGAGGCTCCCGCGCCCGTGTCTTTTTCTTAGAAGAGATGAAGGTTAAAACTACAGACAAATTTATCGAGGAAATTAAAAAACTGCTCGGCGAAGAATCTATAGCATTCAACCAACAGTAAAAATTTGTTTAAAATGTAATGCCTAAGAAATTAATAACCTACCTTGTGCAGAATATTTATTTGAATAGCCACGAGCTTTAGCTCGTGGATGATAAGCCAAATAAATATCGGCTTTAGCCCTATTACCGTTTGCTTCAGCGAACGGATTAAAGCGCACACCCATACGAGGGCTTTAGCCCCATTGCGGGGTATTGATGCGGCTAATCCGCCGCGGCGGATTGTTTTAAGTCCGTCAGTTGAAACTGACGGCAATGGAAGAATTGAAAATTAAGAATTGATGAGTCACCGTACGCAATATAAAATTTGTATTTGCCGCGCCCCTCTGAAAGTTCAAACTCCTATTGTAAAAGTTTACAGGGGTATTCTGAAGGTTCAAACTCCTATTGTAAAAGTTTACAGGGGTACTCGAAAATGTTTTAGCCCTATTGTAAAAAGTTACAATAAGAAGGAACCACGCAAAAGTAGGCTTTTTCTCCATTTCGGGTTATTAATGCAGCTAATCCGCCGCGGCGGATTGCTTTTAAGTCCGTCAGCTGAAGCTGACGGTAATGGGGGAATGGAAAAGACATAGAATCTCAAACGGTTTCACCTGTGCGCCGTGGCGTAACGGTTTACAACCTTTTTGGAAAAGACTCATAAATAAAATTATTCAGATTGTTTCAGCAGAACTCACCCTGCCCTCTCTTAACAAGAGAGGGTAAAAGCTCAGCATTACAAACTTGTTTTTGTTTCCTTTATCTTGACAGAAATTTAGAGTTTATTGATTTCCCGCATAACGGCACCCCCTCGCTTTTTAAGAGAGGGGGACGGGGGGTGAGTTTGCGTGACGGTTTCTGTTTGGCATTACCGTTCGCTTTAGCGAACGGGTTTTGGCGCACACCCAACTTGGGGTTTAGCCACATTGCGGAGTGTTTATGCGGCTAAAGCCGGGTGGTTGTTTTTGTCTTTATAGTCAGTTCCCTCAAGTGAACGGTAATGGGGAGAAGTCTATGCTTGTTATTAACACCTCGATTAATCGAGGTGTTAATGAACTCTCACTCAATACTTGAACTGTTTAATCTGTGCGCTGTGGCGTAACGGTTTCTGTTTGGCAATTTTTACTATACGCTATTTTGGATAATTAAAAACCAGGGCTTTCACACAACCTCTAAATATCGGGGGCATTCATTTACAGTTGCTGCGTAACATGGGCTAATAAGATATTTACTTTAGTAAAATTAATTTTTTTGTTTCTGTAAAATTTTCTGCTTGCATTCTGTAAAAATAAATTCCGTTTGAAAGATTACTTCCGTCAAAAATAATTTGATAACTTCCAGCAGCTTTTTCATCTTCCGCTATTGTTTGAATTTCTTTTCCTAAAACATCATATACCTTTAGAGTAACTGAACAAGTCTTGGGTATTGAATAGCTTATCGTTGTCACCGGGTTAAATGGATTCGGATAGTTCTGACTGAGACTGAATTGTCCAGGCGATGTATTTAAAACTTCTCCAACGGACGTAATTATTTCAGTTAACGGACGCCGCCACACACCATCACCAAAAGTCCCAGCAAAAATGTTAGTCCCACGAATTGCAATATCATAGATATCCGCGTAAGTTAACCCAGCGTTTACCGCAGACCAGCTTATGCCGTTATTGGTGGATAGAAAGAGTCCGCCGCCGCCTGTTCCGGCAAAGAGATTTGTACCTAGAACGAATAGAGACCGGACTGCCTGGTAAGTATTACCTATACTGCGGTTATTCCAGCTTACACCATTGTTTGTGGATAGATAAACACCGCCGCCGCCTGTTCCGGCAAATATCTTTGAGCCATCAACAGTTATAGAGAATACAGTTCTATTCAGCAATCCATTAATTGGTGAGATCCAGTTTGTGCCATAGTTTGTAGATATGCAGACACCACCTTCATAAGTTCCTGCAAAGAGAATTGTATCTTTTACACCAAGACACTTGACGCCCCATCCTGTTAATCCTAAGCTCACATTAGTCCAGGTAATACCATTGTCTGTTGAAAGAAAGACGCCGCTAGAGATACCGGCAAAGAGTTTTGTGCCGATGACGGCAAAAGAAGTGACAAACCTGTTGGTTAAGCCCATCGAAGACCAACTCGCGCCGTTATCTGTGGACAGAAAGGCACCATCATCTCTACCGCCAGCGAAGATATTAGTACCGCTGACGACGAGAGTCTTCACATCTATATTCATAGCACCTACATTAACTTCCGTCCAGTGTGTACCATCGTTTGTGGATAGAAAGATGCCGTTGTTTGTGCCGGCAAAAAAATCTCTATTGTTTATGAGAAGAGTCTGTACGAGGGTGTTCATTAACCCTGTGTTGACGGAAGCCCAACTTGTGCCTTTATTGGTTGATAAAAAAACACCACCGCCCGTAGTTCCGGCAAAGAGATTTGTGCCGCTTATAATAAGGGACGGGACATCCAAATTCGTTAAGCCTGTATTAACTTCAGTCCAGATAGCCCCGTAATTTGAAGAATGGAAGACACCCCCGGTAGATGTTCCTGCAAATAAATCAGCATCACTAATTGAAAGAGAAGTAACATCCATGTTAGTCAAACCTAACGAAAACCAGTTGAAGCCGTTATTAGTAGAGACAAAGACTCCAACATCAGTTCCGACAACGAGATTAGTTCCACTGACATTTACAGAATAAACAAACCTCATATCAGACAAGCCCACTGATGACCAGCTATTGCCGTTGTTGGTGGATAAAAAGACACCACTTCCCCAAGTTCCTGCAAAAAGATTACTTTCGTAAACAGAGAGTGAAGTGATAGTCAAGTTGTTTAACCAGGTATTGACTTTATTCCAATTTCTACCATTGTTAGTGGATAAAAATAAGCCGCCTTGAGTTCCAGCAAAGAGATTTGTGTCGCTGACCACCAAAGCATTTACAACTTTAGACGTCAATCCGGTACTGACTTCTTTCCAATTTCTACCATCGATTGTGGATAAAAAGACACCGGACATAGTTCCGGCAAAAACATTTGAGCCGCTGACAGTAAGAGCGTCTACATACCAACCATTCAATCCCGCCCTTCCCCAGTTTGTTCCATTGTCCGTGGATAGATAGATAC
>JAIOIM010000492.1 GCA_019912505.1 Ignavibacteriaceae bacterium | reverse complement strand
GTTCCAAATGGTGCAGGTCTAAATCATTCTAAACTTCTTAATTATTTGTCTACCAAATTATTACCTCATCATCTCACGTCAACCACAGTCGCCGGCTTTTCATATATTTCTTTTCGCTTGTCTAATAGGGGAATGGTTGTTCCCTTTATTCTATTCTCATCAAGTAAATCTAACTCAACATCGGCAATAATAATTTGCTCCTGGTTTATCATTCCTTCGGCGGCAATACCATCGCGCGAAAAAGGGAAATCGGAAGGAGTAATTATTGACGCCTGTCCGTAGTGGAGATTTAAATTTTCTACAGGCAGATTACCAACCGTGCTCGTCATAGCAACATAAACTTGGTTTTCAATTGCTCTTGCCATCGAACAATATTTTACTCTTAAAAACCCCTGCCGGTCATCTGTACATGACGGAACAAAAATAATTTCAGCGCCGCCCTCAGCCGCAATACGCGCTGCTTCCGGGAACTCGACATCGTAACAAATTTGGATAGATATAGGGCAATACTCTGTTTTAAATACTTTAAACTCATCGCCGGGTGTAACATCCCACAATTCTTTTTCCCACCGGGTTCTGTGAACTTTGTCCTGCAAATGTATTTGACCCGTTGGTGTAAATAGGAATGATGAATTGTAAACTTTGTTTTCGCGAATATTCGGGTGGGTGCCTGCTATAATATAAAATTTATATTCTTCGGCAAAACTTTTAAATAGGCTTTTATACCGCTCGGTATAGCCGTCAAGTTTTCTTACTGCATTATAAATGTCAGAAGTTTGAATGAATGAAAGTAACTGCGTTGTAAATAATTCGGGGAACAGCACAAACTGAGGTTTGTATTCTGCAGCCGAAGAAAGCACAAATTGTATCTGCTGTTCAAAATCATCAAATGTGTTTATTTTTTTTAATTGGTATTGTACCGCCGCTATTCTTACTTTCATTCAGTTACCTTTCTTTTTTGTTGATGATAATCTTGGTTAAGCCAAACTATAAGAGTGGCATATTCAAGCGAATCATGGTCGCCGACAAGATAATTTTCTATA
>JAIOIM010000491.1 GCA_019912505.1 Ignavibacteriaceae bacterium | reverse complement strand
CAATTTATCGGCATTAATTTGTACAATTAGATTTTTAGCAGTGTCCGATTAGAAATCAGAGTTTATCAAAACGGGCTGCAACTTCATCCCAGTTTATAACATTCCACCAGTTCTGAATATAATCGGGGCGTTTGTTTTGGTACTTTAAGTAATATGCATGCTCCCATACATCCAAACCTAAAATAGGTTTACCTTTAACATCTGCCACGTCCATTAGGGGGTTGTCTTGGTTCGGGGTTGATGAAACTACAAGTTTATTATCCACAACGACTAACCAAGCCCATCCGGAACCGAAACGTGTTGCCGCTGCATTGCTGAATTGTTCTTTGAAAGTTTCAAAAGAACCAAAAGTTGATGTAATAGCATCACCTAATTTTCCGGTTGGAGTGCCGCCTCCGTTTTTTTTCATTATCTGCCAGAAAAGGCTGTGATTAAAGTGTCCGCCGCCATTATTTCTAACAGCAACAGGAAGTTTTGAAATTTCCTTAAACAAATCCACTAACGGTTTATCAGCTAACTCTGTTCCGTCAACTGCTTTGTTTAAATTTGTTACATATCCATTATGATGTTTTGTATAATGAATTTCCATTGTCATTTTATCAATGTAGGGTTCAAGTGCATCATAAGCATACGGTAGTTCGGGCAATTCATATTTTGCCATTTTATTACTCCTTCTATTTATGTTTTCTAAAATATTTCCATTTACGTTCATACCAGTTGCTGCAGCAAAGATACCGGCAGCATACAAAAATTTTCTTCTATCCATAAAAGCTGTTCCTTTAATTAAACTCCGAACGAATCTCCGCAGCCACAAGTTTTAGCGGCGTTTGGATTGTTAAATAGGAATCCTTTTCCATTTAAACCATCTGAAAAATCGAGTTCGGTGCCTGATAAATAAAATAAACTTTTCCCATCAACAAACAATTTTACATTATTAATTTCAATAATGGTATCCGCCTCAACAGGCGCAGCATCAAAACCAAGAGTGTAGGTAAAGCCGGAACATCCGCCTCCTTTTATGCCAACGCGAAGACCATATTCTGCCGGGATTTCATTTTCTTCCATAATTCTTTTTACTTCTTTTGAAGCTTTTTCAGTTATAATTATTTCCTGCTGCACAATCGTATTCATTTAACTTCTCTATATTTATTTTAACATTACTTTAACAGTTTATTAAAATGGATCGCCCGGCGTTACCGTAGCAAAATCTGTATAATTAACCCTCCAGCCAAGGTCGTTTACTTTTACAAAAATTCCTTGTTCTTCAAGGGTTTTCGAAAAATCTTTTGCACATTCTTCTGCCTCCTGATAATTAGTAGGGAGCAGTTTATCATCTAAAAAATATTTTACGCCATAGTGAAAATCACGGAAGAAAAAATTTGAGTTGTGGAACAACGGGAATTTTACCTTTAAGTATTTTAAAAAAATATCCTGCTGATCGCGCAGCATCTTTAACCTTCGATTTTTTCTCTTATCCATTTTGTTTACCTGCATTCATATAGTTTGGTGATTGATTTCTAAGCTTTTCAACTGTTTCAATTATTCTCTTAGTACTAAAGTTAATTTCGTCCTCCGTGTTAAATCTTCCTATCCCTATTCTTATTGAAGATAAAGCTTCATCATCGCTTAAGCCTATTGCTTTCAATGTAGGGCTGGGTGTCAAAGCCTCAGAAGCGCATGCGGATCCGGTTGAAATGGCAATATTGTGAAGTTCGTTTATAAGATTATCTGAACGTACGCCGTTAAATGAAAGATTTAAATTATTTGGTAATCGTTTATCGCGGCTGCCGTTTAGTTTTACCCCTTCGAGGTTTGAGGAGATATCAAGAAACATTTTATCCCTCAATCTTTTTAATTTTTCTACTTCTTCTTTCATATCGGTACTGAAAATTTCTATTGCCCGTGCCGTACCAACAATTCCCGGAACATTTAATGTACCTGGTCTTAAACCTTTTTGTTGTCCGCCGCCATACATTATTGGGGTAAGTTTAAACTTATTTTTTATTATTAAAACGCCTATGCCTTTGGGACCATAGATTTTATGCGAAGAGAATGAGAGCATATCGGCATTTATATTTTTAAAACTTAAATTTAATCGTCCGACTGCCTGAGTTGCGTCTGTGTGAAAAACTATATTTCGTTCCTTACATAGCCTTCCAATCTCATTCACATCATTCACGGTGCCTATCTCATTATTTGCAGTCATCACAGATACTAATATTGTTTTGTCAGTTAAAGCGTCTTTCAAGCGTTCAGGATCAACAATGCCTTCTTTGGTAAGAGGCAATATTGTAATTTCAAAACCTTTTTTTGAAAGCAAATTTAACGAATCAAGCACGGCGCTGTGTTCATACTCGGTAGTAACAATATGATTGCCTTTGGGAAATAAAGTCTGGGCAACTCCTAAGTGTGCAATGTTTATTGACTCAGTTGCGCCCGCCGTAAAAATGATTTCGTCTTCTTCACAATCTAAAAACGAACTTATTATTTTTTTTGAATTATCAACGGCAGCTTCGGCTTCCCAACCAAATGAATGCCCCTTACTTGAGGGATTGCCAAACTTTTCTAAAAAGTAAGGAGTCATTACATCAAAAACCCTCGGGTCTACTTGTGTTGTTGAGTGGTTGTCCAAATAAACTTTCATAACTATAAAATCTGTTTAATGGTTGTTTCAGCAAATATCCGGTTTATCTTTTGCTGAACTTTTGCAAGGGGGTCGCGTATTATGCAGCAATTTGCTCTTGCACAGCTATCTTCAGGGTCTTCAGATTCAATACAGTCAGTAAGGCTGTAATTTTCTTCAATAGCGCTGATGACGTCTGCCAACAAAATATCTTTGGTTTGTTTATTAAGCATGTAGCCGCCTTTTGTTCCTTGCTGTGAGATTATGATATTATTCTTTACAAGTTTTTGCATCAGCTTTGCCAGAAGTTGAAACGAAATACCATAAATACCTGCAATTTCTTTTACAGTAATACATTTACCATTTTGGTTCAATGCCATGTACTTTACTGCCATCAAGGCGTATTCTGATTTTTTTGATAATCTAAGCATATATATAAGACTAATTAAGTCGTATATAAATTAATAATAATTATCAAAAAAAACAAATCCCGCACATAAAATGAGCGGGATTAAAAAAGCATAAATATTTTTTATCTTAAAAACCGAAGAGAGCTATAGAGCTTTTTGCTAATTCGGCAAGTGGAGAAAAATAAACACCAAAAATAATTATCGGTAGTAGCAGCACAAGCAGCAAAATTGTGTTACCCACATTTGGAATAATGGAAACAGTAGTGGAATCAGGGCGTGCTAAATAGATGTGTTTCAAAACTCTAATGTAGTAATAAAGTGAAACAACAGAATTTAACAGAGCTATAATAGCAACAACTATCATCTTTGCATCAACAAGCGCAAGAAAGAGATATAACTTACCAATAAAACCAGCAGTGGGTGGTAAGCCCGTAAGCGAAACTAAAAAGATAGTTAATGAAACACCGAGCAGAGGCGAAGTATAACCAAGACCATCGTAATCATCCATGTCTTCGCCTCCGGTTTTATTTGAAATAAGCATTACGATAAAAAACGCACCGAGATTCATGAAAGCATAAATTGCAAAATAAATAAGAACCGCAATAATACCCTGGTTACTGAGTACAGCAATACCAAGCAAAATGTACCCGGCATGAGCTATACTGCTGTATGCAAGCATTCTTTTTAGATTGTTTTGCCAGAGCGCTGAAAAATTTCCGAGAGTCATCGTTAAGATTGAAATTAATATTATAAATGACTGCCAATCGATTACGTTTACCAATGTCCAGTAGCCTTGTAAATCAACCGAATCTATAAACGTAATTTTTATAAACCTGATTAATAGTGCAAAACCGGCAGCTTTACTCGCTATGGAAAGATATGCAGTAATTGTAATAGGTGCGCCCTCGTAAACATCCGGCGTCCAGAAATGAAATGGAGCAGCAGAAATTTTATAACCGATTCCGACAAAAATTAAAATACCGGCGAGCAAACCAACCAAGCCCTGAAACTGCGGAGCCTGGATAAGTGAATTAATTTCATATAAGTTTGTGCTGCCGGTTATGCCGAAGATAATTGAAATACCAAAAAGCATGATGCCGGATGAAACGCCTCCGTAAATAATATACTTCAATGAGGCTTCGGCATTACGCATTGTGTTTTTTGCAAAACCTGCTAAAACGTAAGACGATAAAGAAACAAGTTCAATAGCAAGATATAAAAGTATTAAATCGGATGCGGAAACCATTAAAAACATTCCGAGTATCATTCCGAATATTAGAGTGTAGTACTCGCCGTGCCGGTCGGAATTTTCTATAATCTCTTTAGACGATAAAGAGAATAACACTACTATTATTGAAGCAAAAAGTATCAGTAACTTAAAATATGCGCCGAAGCTGTCAACGACAAGCATTCCTTTTCCGCCCACAGGCACACTGGCAAAACCGTTCATTCCGAACTGCTCGATTACAAAATATCCGGCAACAAACATTCCTGCTATTGCGATGTAAGGAAGAAGCTTTTTATTATTTCCCAAAAAAAGATCAACCGTAACAATTAGCGCAAGCGTTAGAGTTATAGTTATTTCGGGAAGCATTGAGCTTAGACTATTTAGTATGTAGTTAATATTTAATTCCACTTTATCTTGCTCTGTTTATCATCTTAATAATTATAAGCCGCCAATTGCACTAAAACTGATTTGAGCATCAGCAATAAACTTTACCATGGCGTTTACTGATGAGTTCATTAAATCAAGCATGGCAGATGGATAGATGCCAAGGAAAATAATAATTATGCTAAGCGGTACCAGCATAAAATATTCCCTCGCAGTTAAATCGGATAGCTTATTCCATTTTTCATTTAGCTTACCAAGGTAAATTCTCTGCAATGTCCAAAGCATATAGGCGGCGCCTAATAATATTCCGAGAGTTGAAATAATTGTGATTACTCTAATTTGGTCAGAACCGAAGCCGCCGAGGAAAACAAACGACTCGGAAATAAATCCGCTCAAACCGGGGAGACCGATTGCCGCGAAAAATGCAAGTGTTGTAAAACCTGTGTATATCGGCATCTGTGTTGCAAGACCGCCAAATTCTTCAATACCGCGGGTATGCGCGCGGTCGTAAATAATACCAACAATAATAAAGAGCATTGCAGTAATAGTTCCATGATTAAACATTTGAAGAACGGCGCCGGAAACGCCAAGCGTGTTTAGCGAAGCCATACCGAGCATAACAAAACCCATGTGCGATATGGAGGAGTATGCAATCAACTTCTTAAAATCTTTCTGCGCCAATGCACATAATGCACCGTAAATGATGTTTACCATGCCGAACAAACCAATATACCATGCGAGATGATAGGTCAGTTCCGGAAACATTGGGTAGCAAACTCTTAGAATACCGTATGTACCCATCTTCAAAAGTACACCGGCAAGTATAACAGATATTGCAGTCGGAGCTTCAACATGCGCATCGGGAAGCCATGTATGGAAAGGGAACATAGGTATTTTAATTGCAAAGCCGATGAACAATGCGAGAAAAGCATAAAACCGTAAATTGCCGGGGTTGAGCGGCGATAAAATTCCGGTTGCAGTATAATTTGCCATGTTCATCATTTCGAGCATGTTAAATGTAAATATCTTAGAACCGTTTGAAAGAGTTTCTTGCGTTGAAAAGTATAATCCGATAATTGCTAAAAGAATTAGCACGCTGCCGAGCAATGTGTAAATAAAAAACTTAATTGCTGCATATTCTCTTCTTGGACCGCCCCAAATGCCAATCAGAAAGTACATCGGCAGAAGCATTATTTCCCAGAAAACGTAGAATAGGAAAAAATCGAGCGCAACAAATACACCCATCATTCCGGTATCAAGGAAAAGGAACATTATAAAATATCCCTTTATTGATTTTGGGATATTCCATGAAGCAAGCGTTGCTATAAAGACAATAAGCGCGGTTAAAAATATTAAAGGTGTACTTATTCCATCAATGCCCAAAAAGTAATCTATTTTTATCTGCCCAATCCAGGATAAACCGCTAATATCAATCCATCTGAATTTTTCAATAAATTGAAAACCGGATGCATCAAACACGCCGCCTTTTGCATAATCAAAAGTAGCAAGAATAAAGCCAGACAACACAAGCTGGATACCTGTAATAGCAAGTGTAAGATATTTTATCAGCATTTCCTGTGTTTTGGGTATAAACAAAATTAATAACATACCCAGAACAGGAAGAAAAGTAATTAAACTTAATACAGGAAAATGTTCCATTTGAATTCCTAAAATG
>JAIOIM010000490.1 GCA_019912505.1 Ignavibacteriaceae bacterium | reverse complement strand
GGTTTGAAAATTAAACAAAAGAGGAAGAAAATCAATTCGTCATAATTATTTAAAACAGAGAAAGGGGATCAAAACAATGAACCCCGAAGTAATTGAAATAAAATTTTAAAAAAATTATACTTGCTTACTTTCTATGGCTTTGCGTACAAAACCTTCTGACTGCTCAAGCCGCACTTTTGCTTCTTCTGCGGTAAGTCCGGCAAGTATCATTACAAGTGCTGTTTTAACGTGTCCGTTGGCTTTAATTAAATTGTCGGAAGCCTCATCATATGATAACCCGGTAATAGTCATAACAATCCCCTTCGAACGCTCAACAAGTTTTTTGTTAGTCATCTGAAGATCAATCATCATGTTTTCATAAACCTTGCCCATGCGTATCATTGCGGTTGTAGTTAACATATTCAAAACAAGTTTTTGTGCCGTCCCGCTTTTCATTCTTGTTGAACCCATAACCACTTCGGGACCAACGTAAGGACACATCGCAACGTCGACTTCTTTTATGTTAAAATTTTTGCGGGGGTTACACGTTATAAATAAAGTTTTTGCTCCAATTTGTTTTGCTTTTTTTACTGCGCCAACCACATAAGGCGTACGCCTGCTTGCAGCAATGCCGCAAACAACATCTTTATCTGTTACGTTAGCTGCAAGCACATCTTTAGCCCCGTTTTCTTCGTAATCTTCGGCTCCCTCCTGTGCACGGAACATCGCTTCTTTTCCGCCGGCAATAAAACCATCAATCATTCCGTATGGTGTGCCGAAAGTCGGTGGGCATTCGGATGCATCCACAACACCAAGCCTGCCACTGGTACCCGCCCCAAAATACAACAACCTGCCGCCGTTTTTAAAAGCATGAATAATTATTTCAACAGCTTCTGCTATGTATGGCAATTCCTTTTCTACGGCAAACGGAACGGTTTTATCTTCTTCGTTTATAATTGTCAATATTTCCATTGTCGACCGGGCATCAATATCCATTGAGTTTGGATTGCGCTGTTCTGTAGAAAGCTTGCTTATTTCGGCAAACAACGCTTTCATATCTAATGAACTCATTTGTTTAACTCCAGCAAAACTAATTTTTTACCTTTCTGGTTCCTTACGTTATTCGGTTTATAATTTAGCTCAAAAACGGTAGATTTTTTTATAAACGATTTATACTTCATTTCTGCTTTTTTATACTCATCCTCAAGGTTGCCCCCTTTTATCGCAACGAGAAACGCCCTGTCCTTTATCAACGGTAACGAATATCTAAAAAGTATGATAAGCGGTACAGTAGCCCGGCTTACAATTAAATCGAACGAGTTTTGGTACTTGACTTTAAATTCATCATCTTCAACTCTGCTATTTACGGCGGTAACATTACTGAGTTTTAGTTTGTCTACAAACTCTTTTACAGCATCTATTTTTTTCCCTGTCGAATCAACAAGCACGCCTCTTAGTTCAGGGCGAACAATTGCAAGCGGAATTCCGGGGAAACCGCCACCCGTTCCTATATCTAAAAAGCGGGTACACTTGTCCGGAATAAATTTAGACATATAGGCAGAGATAAAAATATGTCTTTCAATTATCGTATCGATATCTTTTCGCGAGATAAGATTTATTGACTCATTCTTGTCTCTTATCAACTCGGCAAAATATGCCAGCCTCTCTATTTTTGGGATATCCGGGTTAAATCCGTTTTCCCAACAAAAAGACTGCAACTCTTTAAAGTATTGCACTTGTGTCTCGACCATAAAAGCCCCTCAAAATTAGTTTTTCAAATATACCAATAAAATAGAAATATCAGAAGGCGTAACCCCTGAGATTCGAGTAGCTTGTCCGATAGAACGGGGTCGTATTTTGTGCAATTTTTCTCTCCCTTCTGCGGACAATGCTTTAACAGCCAAATAGTTTAACATTAAAGGAATTTTAGCATCCTCATATCTTTCAAGTTTATCCACCATCTCGTATTGTCGTTTTATATAACCTTCATATTTTAATTCAATCTCTACCTGTTCCAAGGATTTGTCATCATCTAATAATTGTTTAATAATTTGATGCTCATCTTTATTGAACAGGCTTACAATATCCAATAATTTAAGTTCGGGTCGTTTACATAATTTTGATATTGTTTCAGCAGCATCAATTCCCGGCGTTCCCTTTGCCTCAAGTAATTGGTTAACCTCGCGAGCATGAAGTTTTAAACTGCCAAAAAGTGAAATAGATTTTTTTATTAACTCATCACTTTTATTGACCAAAGTATTTTGCTCGGAACTTATCAAACCAAACTTATTTCCGTAATTGATTAATCTTCTATCCGCATTGTCCTGTCTTAGCAACAGCCTGTGTTCTGCTCTTGATGTAAACATTCTGTAAGGCTCGTCAGTGCCTTTATTCACCAGGTCGTCAATTAGAACGCCAATATAAGCGTCGCTTCTTTTTAGGACGAACTCCGGTTGAGCCTGCACTTTTAGAGCAGCGTTTATTCCCGCCATCAACCCCTGAGCCGCCGCTTCTTCATAGCCGGAAGTTCCGTTTACTTGTCCGGCAAAGTATAAACCTGCGACTAACTTTGTCTCAAGGGTCAAATCTACTTGATGAGGCGGGAAATAATCGTATTCAACAGCGTAACCGGGTCTAATCATCTCTGCATTTTCAAGTCCGGTTATTTTATGAAGTGCCGAAAGCTGTACTTCCGCCGGGAGAGAGGATGAAAAACCATTTAGGTAAATTTGATCGCTGTCCAAACTCTCGGGTTCAAGAAAAAGTTGATGTTTTGATTTGTCCGCAAACCGAACAATTTTATCCTCAATAGATGGGCAATATCTTGGACCAACACCGCCGATTAATCCGGTAAACATTGGAGAGAATTTAAATCCCGTTTCAAGCTCCTTATGAGCTTCCTTATTTGTAAATGTTATATGACAACTGACTTGAGGTAAATATGGAAATTCATTCTTCGGTGTAAAATAAGAAAATGGTTGTGGATTTATATCTCCGGGTTGTTCTTCTAAAATGTCCCAGTTAATAGAGTTCTTTTTTAGTCTTGGAGGAGTTCCGGTTTTTAGTCTGCCGGATATAAACCCTAATTCAATTAATGATTCTGTAATTCCTCCAGAAGGCATTTCGCCAAATCTTCCTCCACGCACAGACGAAAGACCTGTGTGCATCAATCCGTTTAAGAAAGTTCCGGCAGAGAGGATTACGGTTTTCGATTCCAGCAAGTGTCCCTCCATGGTTAAAACACCCCTTACCGTATTATTCTCGACTATAACCTCAATTGCGGAATTTTCAATCAGTGTAATTTTATTTATTGCAGAAATTATTTTATACGCTTCTTCGCTGTAAAGTCGACTATCAGATTGACAACGCGGGGACCAAACGGCAGGACCCTTCGATCGGTTCAGCATTCTAAACTGAATTCCTGTTTTGTCCGCAATTTTTCCCATTATTCCGCCAAGTGCGTCAATCTCTCTAACGAGGTGCCCCTTTGCCGTTCCGCCAATAGCCGGATTGCACGACATTCTGCCCAGAGCGTATTTGTCCATAGAAACCAAACCAACCGAGCAACCCATTTTAGCCGCCGCCGCCGCTGCTTCTATCCCAGCGTGACCGCCGCCGATTACTAATAAATCATAAACCACTATATCATAACTTCCATAAAATGCGTTTCACGTGAAACCGGGAGAAAAAATATTTTACAAGTTTCACGTGAAACAACTATTTTCCAATGCAAAATTTTGAAAAAATATTATTAAGAATATCATCGGAAGTAACATCCCCGATAATTTCGCTAAGAGCGACAGCCGCAGTTCTAAGATCAACCGAAATAAACTCGCCTGATAATTTATTTTCAGAGGTAATCAAAGCGGAGTTGAGGTTATCTTTTGCTTTTCTCAAACAATTGTAGTGCCTTACATTTGATACAATTGTAGATTGCTCAGAATAATTTTCACCGCTAAGCGCCCTTTCTTTCATAATAGAAAACAATTTTTCCGTCCCGAAACCTGTTTTAGCCGAAAGAAAAACATCAGCCTCGAGTGTGCTGGCTTCGGCAATATCTATCTTATTCATCACTTTTATAATATTATTTGAAGAGGTTAGCGAAATAAGCTCATCATATAAATCATAAGAAAACCCCTGTTCAACATCATCAATAAAAAGGACAAGATCTGCATTTTTAACCGCTTCCCTGCTTCTCATGATTCCCTCCCCCTCTACTTCATCTTGTGAGGTTCTAATTCCCGCAGTATCAAAAAGTCTAAATAATAATCCGTCAATCAAAACCTCTTCACGGATAACATCTCTTGTTGTTCCCGGAATGTGGCTGACGATTGCACGGGATTCCTTTAATATGTAATTAAGCAGGGAAGATTTGCCTACGTTTGGCTTGCCAACAAGTGCAATGTTTATACCGTCTCGTAATACTCTGCCGAACGAATACGTAGCAAGTAATTTTTCTATCTCCCGGATTATATTCTTTATTCTTTTAATTAGTTCAGTATTATCGATAAACTCAATATCTTCTTCGGCAAAGTCCAATTCAAGTTCAACAAATGAAGATGTATCAATCAGTTGTTGTCGTAAATCGTTTATTTTTTTAGAAAGTAATCCGTCTAATTGGTTTCTGGCACCTCTAAGAGATGCTTCCGAGCGCGAATTAATTATATCAACAACAGCTTCAGCCTGAGTTAAATCGATCCTTCCATTCAGGAATGCTCTTTTTGTAAATTCCCCGGGCTCTGCCAGTCTAATATTTTTAGCAGTTAGCAATTCGATTATTTTTTTTATAATAATCGGGTTTCCGTGAGTACTTATTTCAACGCAGTCTTCACCGGTAAATGAATTAGGATTACGGAATACTGAAATCAGTACATCATCAATAACCAAACCGGGCTCATCAACAATTTGACCATAATGAATTGTATGAGAAACAGCATGGAGAAGTTTTATTTTTCCTAAAAATATTTTATCCGCAGCAACGAAAGAATCCGGACCAGACACTCTTATTACAGAAATAGCCCCAACTCCCGATGGAGTAGCAAGCGCGACAATAGTGTCTTCGGTAAAAACACGGTTCATTTAAAAATCTTGATTTGTAAGGTTGCAAAAATAAATGATTTATTGTTAATTGACAATCCAAATAATGCTAACACTTTGCAAACCGAAATTTAAACTGAGCCCTTTATAGGTGGTTGGCACGAATACCGACAGTCTGTTAATTTGTGTGCGTCAGAATGGCGTATATTAGGTTCGCAAGAAAATTAAGATATTTCGTATCTCCCCTAACCAATTGTTTTTTAATGAGTTAGAAAATACATTAACATGGCACAGAGGTTGCAACATTATAAGCGAAGATAAATATTAGTTACTTTTAATATTATTGGAGGTTAAAATGTCATTAATAAAGTGGAATTCAGAAAGAGAATTGCTAAACATCGAAAAAGAATTTAGCAGAATGTTTAATCTGTTCGGAAATCGTTTTGGTTTATCGAAGTCCGAAGAAGATGAATACGGATTAGCCGAGTGGGCGCCTCTTACTGATATTTATGAGGATGATGAAAGCTACAAGTTAAAAGTAGATTTACCCGGAATAAAAAAAGATGATGTGAGAATATCGTACAGCGATGGTCAGCTTTCAATAAGCGGTGAAAGAAAACAGGAAAGTGAAACTAAAAACAGCAAGCATCATCGGGTTGAAAGAACTTTCGGCAAATATTATCGTTCATTTGCTCTTCCCAAAAAAATAATGGAAGAAAAAATTGATGCGGAGTTTAAAGATGGACAATTGGTAATTAATATTCCGAAATCAGAAGAAGCAAAATCAAGGCAGCTTGAAATAAAAGTTAAATAAAGACAATTATACCTTAAAGGGAGAAGTTTGTTTTCACTTCTCCCTTTGTATAGTTTAAATAAAAACAAATTGACTAAAATAGAACAACGTCATTCCTTAAAAATAATAATCGATATAAGATTTGAATTAATTTGGTTAGAATGACTTTTGAATTTAATTAAAATATATTTTTCAAATGGAATTTAAAGATTATTACAAAATACTTGGCGTTGAAAAAAATGCAAATAAAGAGGATTTAAAAAAAGCCTTCCGAAAATTAGCAAAACAATATCACCCCGATGCTAATCCGAACAACAAAGCAGCCGAAGAAAAATTTAAAGAAATAACTGAAGCGCACGAAGTTTTAAACGACCCAGAAAAACGTAAACGCTACGACCAGCTTGGTGCAAACTGGAATAGCTATAAAACAACGGGCAGTGGAAATAGTGAAGACTGGTTTAGACAATATGCCCGTGGGCAACAAGGCGGCGGCGTTAATTTTAATGGAAATATCAATGACCTGTTCGGAAACATGGGTGGATTTTCAGATTTCTTCGAATCATTTTTCGGAAGCGGTCAACGAGGTCAGTCAGGCGGTGCACAGAGGAATGCAGCACGGAAAGGGCGCGATTTCGAGTCGACAATGATAATTACTCTCGAAGAAGCATTCAAAGGAGTTGAGAGGCAAATTAAAGTTGAAGGAAGAAGATTAAAAATAAAAATTCAACCTAGCACTATAGAAGGCGCAAAGTTGCGGGTAAAAAACCAGGGAGGTAAAAGTAATTCCGGCGGAGAAAGCGGCGACTTATATTTAAAAATTCATATTGCCGAGCACCCATTTTTTGAGCGCAAAGGCGATGATCTTTTTTATAATCTTGATGTTAATTTGTATGATGCACTGCTGGGCAGTAAAGAGCAGATTACAACAATTGACGGAAAAAATATTGTAGTGGTCATCCCAAAAGAATCGGATCCGGGAAAGCTACTTAGAGTAAAAGGAATGGGAATGACAGCCAATGACGGAACACGCGGCGACATGATTGTTAGGATTAATGTTGTTCTTCCAAAAAAGCTATCACAAAAAGAAATTAATTTAGTTAAACAGCTAAAGGAATTAAGAAAGTAAACAATAGATAAAGGTAAAATTTATGAAAAAAAAACAAACACATACTTACGAATTTAAAGCCGAAGTGAAGCAGCTACTCGATATTCTTGTTCACTCGTTATATACAAGTAGAGAAATATTTTTAAGAGAACTGATATCAAATGCATCCGATGCACTTGATAAATTAAGATTTGAGTCTACACGCGGAACCGCCGTTGCCGACAAAGATCTTCCGCTTGAAATAAAAATTGATTTCGATGAAAAGAAAAAACTTATAACTGTTACCGATACCGGTGTTGGAATGACAGAAGACGAGTTAATTAAAAACATTGGGACAATTGCTAAGTCGGGTTCGGCAGAGTTTTTAAAGCAGCTTAGCGAAGATAAGTCAGATGTAAATAATATCATTGGTAAGTTTGGTGTTGGTTTTTATTCAGTGTTTATGGTTGCTGAAAAGGTTGTAATTAAAACTAAATCATTTAATGAAGACGCGCCTGCGCTTGAGTGGGTTTCTGACGGACTTGGCAGCTTTGAAATAAATCCGCTCGCTGAAAAAATAAATCGCGGAACTATCATTGAAATTCATTTAAAAGAAGAGACTAAAGATTACGCGGACAAATACAGGCTTGAAACTATTATTAAAAAGCATTCTAACTTTATTTCCTTCCCTATTTACCTTGGTGTAGAAAAAATAAATACGATTACGGCATTATGGCGCGAACCCAAATCAAACATAAAAAAAGAAGCGTACAATGAGTTTTATAAGTTTCTAACCTATGATGAAGAACCGATGGATACAATCCACGTATCGGTTGATGCCCCGATACAGTTTAACGCGTTGATGTTTATTCCGAAGAAAAATTTTGATTTGTTTGGCTACAACCGTGAAGATTATGGTTTGGACTTATATGTCCGGCGTGTTTTAATTCAACATAAAAACAAAGACCTGCTGCCTGAATATTTAAGCTTTGTAAAAGGTGTGGTCGATTCAGAAGATTTACCACTAAACATATCGCGCGAAACTTTGCAGGAAAATGTAATCTTTCATAAAATAGCAAGCAGTGTTACAAGCCAGATACTTTCTTATTTGGTAAAAAAAGCAAAAGACGAACCTGAAAAATATAGAGAGTTTTGGAAAGAACACGGAAGAATTTTCAAAATGGGATATTCTGATTTTTCCAATATGGAAAAGTTTACACAGCTTCTGAGATTTAACTCATCATTTAATGAAGATACAAAACAGCTTGTATCGCTCGAAGAATACGCCTCCAGAATGAAGGAGGAACAGAAAGAAATATTTTATGCCTTCGGTATAAATCGTGAAGCAGTGGCTCTTGATCCGCACCTTGAAATATTTAAGAAAAAAGGAATTGAAGTTCTTTATTTATTTGATCCGGTTGATGAGTTTGTATTTAACGGTGTTCGAAAATTTAAAGAGTTTGAATTCAAGTCGGTAGATTCGGTAGATATTGGCAAGATTGAAAAATTTGAAGATACCGTTAAAGAAGAAGACAAGTTTGAAAAGCTTGACAAAAAAGATGAAAAGCATTTCGACAGCTTGCTTGCGAGTATGAAAAAAACATTGGGCGATCGGGTGACTGATGTTAAAGTATCGTCAAGATTAAATGAAAGCCCTGCGTGCCTTGTAAATCCGGATGATACAATGACGGCATCAATGCAGCGCTTGTTACGCATGACGAACAAAGATATGACGGTTCAGAAAAAACTTTTGGAAATAAATAAAAATCATAAACTCATCAGAAATCTTTTAAAGATTTTTATACAAAACACGAATGATGAGTATATTGCAAATGTAACAGAGCAATTGTTTGAATCGGCATTACTGCTCGAAGGAAACCTTGACGATCCGCATAAACTTGTTAATAGGTTAAACAAGATGCTCGAACAATCAAGCGATTGGTACACACAAGTAAAAAATATATAACCTGCATTGTACATTCTTAATTGTACATTGTACATTGAGATCAATTATGGCTTTTAATTTAAATAGAATGACGGTAAAGGCTCAGGAGGTTGTACAGACAGCTCTTGAGATAGCACAGAATTATACTAACCAGATATTGGAGCCGGAACATATACTCGCGGCACTAATTCAGGAAAAGGGAAATATTGCCGAAACTGTGATGAATAAAACAGGCGGTAATGTTACCAAGGTAAAAGTAAAGGTTAACGAACTTCTTGAAGCTCTTCCGAAAGTAAGCGGCACCGGAGTTGGCAACCAGCAGATGTCTGTGCAAACAGCAAAACTTTTTGATTTTGCGGCTGAAGAAGCCCGTAATTTAAAAGATGAATTTGTTTCTACCGAACATATCCTGCTTGCACTTGCAAACGATAAAGGGAAAGCGGGTCAATTGCTGCGCGATAATGGAATTTCTTATAATGAAATTTTATCAGCGTTAAAAGATGTTCGCGGGCAACAGCGTGTAACAACACAAACGCCCGAAGATACATATCAATCTCTTGAAAAATATGGGAAGGACTTGAATGAACTTGCCCGATCTGGTAAGCTCGATCCTGTTATCGGGCGCGATGAAGAAATACGCAGGGTGCTTCAGGTTCTTTCAAGGCGCACAAAAAATAACCCGGTTTTAATCGGCGAACCCGGAGTTGGCAAAACAGCCATCGCAGAAGGAATTGCACACAGGATTATTGACGGCGACGTTCCGGAAAATTTAAAATCAAAAAGAATTGTTGCGCTTGATATGGGGACTTTAGTTGCGGGCACACAATTCCGTGGACAGTTTGAAGAAAGAATGAAAGCCGTATTAAAAGAAGTGCAGGCATCCAACGGCGAAATTATTTTATTTATTGACGAGCTGCATACGCTTGTCGGCGCAGGCGCAGTTTCCGGATCGATGGATGCGGCAAATATTTTAAAGCCTGCTCTTGCACGGGGCGAACTTCACGCAATTGGCGCCACAACTTTAAACGAATATAAAAAATATATTGAAAAAGATGCCGCCCTCGAGCGCAGGTTTCAACCGGTGCTTGTTACTGAACCATCGGAGGAAGATGCAATTTCAATTCTTCGTGGTTTAAGCGAACGTTATGAAATTCATCATGGTGTGCGTATTACCGATGGTGCTATTGTCGCAGCGGTTCAACTTTCAAATCGGTATATAACAGATAGATTTTTACCCGATAAGGCAATAGACTTGATCGATGAGGCTGCCTCAAAACTGCGGATTGAGATAAACTCGCTGCCGGAAGAGCTTGATGTAGTTGAGAGAAAAATAAAACATTTAGAAATTGAACGGGAAGCTTTAAAGAGAGAAAAGGATGAAGCATCCCTTAAAAGAATAGAAGAACTTAAAGAAGAGTTAAGTTCATTAATTGAAGAACGTGATAAATTAAGAATTCACTGGAATCTCGAAAAAGAAAAAATAAATATTATAAGAGGGCTAAAGAGCGAAATAGAAAACACAAAAACTCTTGCAGAAAAATATGAACGAGAAGGCGACCTCGGTAAAGTTGCGGAACTCCGCTACGGAAAAGCAAACGAGCTTGAAAAAAAATTAAAAGAAGAAACTTCAAAATTGGCGGAGATTCAAAAAGATGGACGCATGTTAAAGGAAGAAGTGGATGCTGAAGATATTGCAGAGGTAGTGGCAAAATGGACGGGCATACCTGTAAACAAGATGCTCGAAAGCGATAGGAGTAAATTGCTTCGTCTTGAAGAAGAACTGCACAAAAGAGTAGTAGGACAGGAATACGCTGTGAGTGCGGTAGCAGATGCAATTCGCCGTTCACGCACCGGACTACAAGATCCGAACCGCCCGGTTGGTTCGTTTATTTTTCTGGGAACTACCGGTGTGGGCAAAACAGAACTTGCCCGCGCACTTGCCGGGTTTCTTTTTAACGATGAACATGCAATGGTGCGTATTGATATGTCAGAGTACATGGAAAAATTTTCTGTTTCCCGTTTGATTGGCGCGCCTCCCGGTTATGTTGGTTACGAGGAAGGCGGTCAGTTAACCGAAGCAGTTCGCCGCCGACCATATTCGGTTGTGCTGCTTGATGAAATTGAAAAAGCACACCCGGATGTTTTTAATGTTCTGCTTCAAGTGCTTGATGATGGGCGCTTGACTGATAACCAGGGCAGAACCGTAAACTTTAAAAACACAATTATAATAATGACGTCGAACCTCGGCTCGCATCTTATTCAAGAACGGCTTCAGTCAATTGAAGATGAGGATATTGATAAAGTTGTAAGCGAGATGCGTTATACTCTAATGGATCTGCTGCGTAAAACTATTCGCCCCGAATTTTTAAATAGAATAGATGAAGTGGTTCTCTTTAAACCGCTTACCAAAATAGAACTGCGGAAGATTGTAGAAATACAATTAATAAACGTGCAAAAAATGCTTACGCAAAGAGAAATAGAGTTAAATGTAACCGATGAAGTAAAAGACTGGCTTGTGCAAATTGGTTACGATGTTACATACGGTGCACGACCGCTAAAAAGAACAATTCAAAAATATCTTGTTAATCCCCTATCGAAGGAATTGCTTGCTGGTAATTTTGAAAACGGGAACACAATTAATATTATAGTTGGCGAAACCGGTCATCTTAGTTTTAATAAAGAAATAAAATAACCGTAATCAATAAATTGTGCAGCTGTAGAGACGTTTCGCAAACGTCTCTACTATATTTGTAAAAAAACAAATTAATATTTTTCCGACACAAATGTTTGATCGGTAATGGGCGGGCGAATGTAGCCGCTGTTTTTCTGTCTCGGCGGAAGTTCAATTGGTTCGGGTGTTAAATCCTCGTAATCTATTACGCTTAAAAGATGGCTTATACAATTTAATCTTGCCTTCTTTTTATCGTCAGCATTAACAACATACCAGGGAGCCTGTTTTATATCTGTGTAGGCGAACATTTCATCTTTGGCTTTTGAGTATTCCACCCACATCGAGCGGGATTTTAAATCCATCGGGCTCAACTTCCAGCGTTTTGTCCTATTTTGTATTCTCTCCTGAAATCGTTTTTCCTGCTCATCATCGCTTACAGAAAAATAATATTTTATAAGTATTATCCCGGCGCGGACGAGCATCCGTTCAAACTCTGGACAGGATCTTAAAAATTCCTTGTATTCTTCGTCAGTACAAAAACCCATTACATGCTCTACGCCGGCACGGTTATACCAGCTTCTGTCGAACAATACCATTTCACCGGCGGCAGGCAGATGCGGAGCGTATCGTTGAAAGTACCATTGCGTTGTTTCTCTTTCAGTTGGTGTGCCGAGAGCAACCACGCGACAAATTCTTGGATTCAATTGTTGGGTTATTCTTTTAATTACCCCCCCCTTTCCGGCGGCATCCCTTCCTTCAAAAACAACAACTACTTTTAATTTTTTCGCTTTTATCCATTCCTGCAGCTTTACAAGTTCTACTTGGAGCCTTGACAATTCTTTGTTATAAAATTTCTTGTTCAACTTTGTCACGGGTTATTTTTTTGAATCAGAAGTTTTGGCGCTTCCCTTTTTATTTTTGTTGTCGGGTTTAGTCTTCGACATTTAGCTCTCCGTGTTTTGTTTACAAAAATTATAAATAATATTTGAGAATGCTTTTTAAAATATCACTCATAAAAAGACGCGGCAAAATATAATTGAGCAATGTTGGGAAAATATTTTTTTGAATATTAAAATAAAAGCTCACTAATATTTAAATATTTTATGCTTAATTAATCAATTGCCAAAATTGGTTACTTGCTATTTAAAATTTCATAAGCAAGAGATTTAATATTTTCCGGAAAAGAAGGGTTTTTAAAAGCGGCTAAAAACTTATCTATCGGAAAATCATCAGGCAATTTATTATCCTCATGCAAATCGAAAAAAACATGATGAGCACCCTCTAAAATAAAAACTGAATCCGACTTTTCTATCAATGCCTGGAGAAGAGGCTTAACAGACAGCTCTCCAAGTTTTATAAGACCTTTGGCTGCAATCCACCGCACATCACTTTTTTCATCCTCCAATGTTCTTATAAATAAAGGAATAGCAAGCGGATCTCCGATTTCCTCCAATGTTTTAGCAGCTTCCCAACGGAATATGTACTTAGGATGTGAAAGCAGTTCCATCAAAAAATCAATCGTACTTTTTCCTTTTGCAACAAGTGCCTCTCTAGCTTTTTGTCTTTCCATTCCATGCTCGCTGCCCAGAGTTTCGAGTAGTAAATGTATCTCAGAGTCTTCCTGTGAACTAAATTTTTTATCCATTTTTATCCTTCGCTAATTCTATTTGTGAAATTTTATAGATTCATGATCTAATAATTTATAAATTTTAACCTTTAGAAAATCTGTAATTAAAAATGCAACTATTG
>JAIOIM010000489.1 GCA_019912505.1 Ignavibacteriaceae bacterium | reverse complement strand
AATTAGGCTGTCGATATCATCAGATGTAAAATCGGGATCCATTCCGCCTATAACATACAAATCACCAAATAATTTCCCTTCTATTATTTCACCTGTATACGCAAGTTTTGTATTAAACGTGTATTCTGGTCCCAGAAAAATTAACCCGGCTGCTGACGTTAACACTTTCATGTTGGATGCTGGATGAAGTAAAAGTTTTTCAGAGCGGTTATAAATACTTTGGTTCGCTGTTAAATCGTAAACCGATACGGCGGCAATTGTGGATGCAAAAAAATCATTCGCAAGCAGCGTATCGATTGAGTAACGTAACGCAGCTTTATCCTGTGCAAATAAAGAAGCGCTGATTAAAGAAAAATAAAAACATCGTATAAGAATTTTTTTCATTAAAAGTACTCCCTTACTCTGAATTCAACACCTATTTTATCCTCAACTATTGTGCGTGCTTTTTCAATTTCAACATCATCAATAGCAACGATGGATAGAACAACTTTTCCCGCGTACATTTTTGCTTCTTTTGCAAATGTAACCATTTCGTTAAAAAGCCTTTTATCAACTTTCATTATCTCGGCATATTGTTTCGGATCAAATGAATTAAGACTTATAGAAACCGTATCAATCAACCCCTTCAACTCAGGCGTAATATTTTTTTTGTTTATGTAACTGCCATGCCCGTTTGTATTAAGTCTTGTATTTCCCCCACAATCTTTTACATATTTTGCAATCTTCTTTACAACGCCCCACCTTATCGTCGGCTCTCCAAAACCGCAAAATACAATCTCATCATAAGCCGCCGGGTCGCCTATTTCACTTATGTAAACATCCGCACCCGGTTCATCGCTATGCTTCATTTTTAAATTATAGCCGTGTACAACAGGATTCTCTTTACGATGACAGAATATGCAGTCGGCGTTGCAGCGGTTCGTTATGTTGATGTAAAGCGAGTTGTGAATTTTATATGTATGTATTGTGTCTTTATTTTTACCGATGCCGAACATTTTAAACGCGTTTAATGATGTAATTCTTCCTACTTCTTCAACGGATATTTTATGCAGTTCGGCAAGCTTTTCTGCGACATATTTTACGTATGCCGGTTCGTTTCTTTTGCCTCGGTACGGAACCGGGGTCATAAAAGGAGAATCGGTTTCAATCATAATATTTTCAAGCGGAATTGCAGCGGCTATTTCCCGTAGTGAATCAAACTTTTTAAAGGTAATATTTCCGGTGAAAGAAATGTAATGATGCATTGCCACCAATGCGCGCGCATCTTCTAACGAAGCGTTGTAACAATGAAATTGCGCACGGAGTCCGCTGCCTGCATACGATTTTATAATCTCCATCATATCGGTATCGGAATCTCGGTTGTGAATTATTACAGGGAGATTTAATTTTAACGCAAGTTCAATTTGGTCTTTAAATGCTTTTATCTGTTTTTCTTTTGGCGAAAAATCGTAAAAGTAGTCTAACCCAATTTCGCCTATCGCAACAATCTTCGGATGTTTTGCAAGTTCTTCAACCGTTTGAATAAACGAGTCATCCCATTCTTTAGAATCATGCGGATGAACACCGACGGCACCGTAAATAAAATCGTATCTTTCGCAAAGTTCGATAACCTGCTGTGCTGTTTTCAAATCAGTAGCCGGAACAAGCATATAATCAACGCCCGCTTCGCGCGCTCTTTTTACAACCTCAAAAAGATCATCTTCAAAATTGTTATAAAACAAATGTGCGTGTGTATCGACAAACATAATAACTCTAAAAAAATAAATCTATGCCTATTGAAAAATTTCTGAGCGGTGCAAGATTACCGATCAGTTCAACATAATTGTAGTTAAGAAGGTTGTCCACATTGAAGAATATTCTCCCCGGAAACCCGATGTAAAATAAACTATAACCTGCGCTAAAATCAAGCACGTAAATCGCAACAAATTTATCGCCGTCCTTTACAAGTCCGAGATCAACAAGTTCAAAATCAATCTGTTCAATTTTGCTCGAGTAACGGAAGTTAAAGCCGAAACTGAGCGCACCGGGGTTGTAATTAATACTCGTCGAAACAAGATGACGCGGACGGTATTTTAATGCTTTGTTTTTTTGCAGATCGCGCGTCCATAAATAAGTATATCCGCCGGTAAAAAAAAGATTATCTAAAAACGGGGAAAGTGTGTAGATAAACTCGGCTCCCTGAATACGCGCGCGTGTAACATTTGCAAAACTGACTTGTCCCGTTGTTCTGTTAACCGCCGGTTCAATAAAATCATAAAATTCGTTTTGAAATAACGCTGCTTCAATTTTTGATGATGGCGACAACTTATAACTTACCGCTGTTTCAAAACTTAAATTGCTTTCCGGTTTTAAATTAGGATTTGGATTTATACTAACACCGCTTACCAACGTGGAAGTATATGCTTCGGCAAGCGTAGGAGCTCTAAAACCTGCACCGATTGATGAACGTAAAATTATTCTATCAGTAAGTTTAAAATTGACCCCGAACTTTGGAGAAATATTTGATACACCTTTTAAAGTATCCAACTTGCTTAAATCATACCTTACGCCGGCAGAAATATTTAGCCTCTCTAAAGTTTTAAAATCAGCCTGCGTATAAGCGCCGAATGAAAATGCTTTAGGGTTACCAAAAATATTTGATTTTACTTTTGAAGCCGATGATTCGATGCCCCCCGTTAAAGTAAAATTATTGCTGAACCGGTTTACCGCAAAAACCTCACCTCGGAATAAATTTGCAATTGAATTATTCATCGAAACAGATTGATCACGCCAATCGGTTCTGTAATAACTTCCTCTAAAATCCAATTGAAGTTTATCATTTACCTGGTGCGATAATATTACGCCAGCCATTTGCCGGTTTGTATTTATTTTTTGCCCCTGGTCAGCATCGGGCGGGACAAGTGCATTGCGGCTGTCTTTCCAGTAAATAAAATTTCCCGATGTTTGGTTTAATGAGTTTATAAAAAAAGTTAAACCCGTTTTCTCGGATATATTTATCACACCTTTTAAAAAGCCTATATATCTCCGTGTAAAATCATTTTGTTTATAACTGTAGTCATCAATACGGCTGAGCGATAAAGTAAAACCAAACCCGCCGATGTGATTAGTATGCGAAGCGGCGAGCGAGTTAAAAGTTCTGCTGTTTTTTGCCCACTTCCATTCATCGTGAGATGGCTTATCATACAAACCGGCAAGTGCTTTAAAATAAGTATAGCTTTGGTTTGTTTGTTTTTTTGTAATAATGTTTATAACCCCGCCCATGGCAGTTGAACCATAAAGTGAACTTGATGCGCCCTTCATTACTTCAACTCTATCTATCTCATTTACAGGTATCATCTCCCAAATAATTTCGCCGGTGTCACCGGTGTAAAGGGGTATGCCGTCTATTGCGGTTAAAACTCTTGCGCCCGCTCCCCTGCTGTTCCCGCTCGAGCCGCGTATGCTTATTTCATCATCAACCAAACTTATCCCGGGTAAATAACGGATTGCATCACGTATGTTGTAAATATTTTTTTTGTCGATAATTTCCGGCTGCAATACGTCAACACTTACAGGTAAATCATCAAGATTTTGTTGATGTTTACCGGCAGTTATAACAACCTGCTCTGACTGTACAACTGATTCATTTAACACAATCTTTAATGAAGCATCGTTTTTTGTAACATCAACAGTTAATGTTTTTGATTCGTATCCAATAATTGAAATAAACAGATTGTAAACACCAGGCTTCAAGCCTTTAATAATAAACCTGCCCAGCACGCTGGAAGCTGCACCGGTAGTTGTCCCTTCAATAACCATATTTACAAATGCAAGAGGGTATCCTTTCTCATTCTGAACAGTGCCGGTAATTGTTCTCTGCTGACTGATGGAAATCGAATATAAAAGCAAGGATAAAATAATTGCAAATAAAAATCTTTTTATTTTCAAAAGCTTTATCCTCCTCCCGGCGGCTGTGGAGGAGGGTTGTTAAAGTCGCATCTAATATCCACACCGGTTTTTAAACCGAATTGATTCACTATAAGCTTCCCCGGTTTTGTTGTATCACCAAGGGCATAATATAAACCGGCAACTATCCAGGCTTTTCTATCAAGCAAAAGCTGCGGCGTGCTTGATTGTGCAACTGCGACATAACTATATTCTCCCGGTGCTATCGGCACGTATGATGAGTCTAACGATGAATAATTAAACTCATTAACTCCAAAAGGTATTTCGTAACTAACATATGCAATGTTAAACGCGTTAAAATCGCCGGCTGAATTTATAGGATTTTTAAAAACCACAATGTGAGTTCTTTTTATACTGTCAGCCCATGTACCAATAAATGTTACCTTCCCGCTAAAACCAGGTTTTTCATTTTCAGGCTGAACCGGCGCGGGCTCTATCCCTTTACCGCATCCAAAAAGCAGCAGTGCAAAAAGGAGAGATATTTGAATTACAATTTTCATGGGGTGAATATAAAAATAGTGGAGTTTAGTAACAACAGTTGCAATGAAGTTTCGCATCTTCTCCCCAGCGGCGGCTGAGTGATTGCCGGAAGTAATCTCTGCAATTCCACACCGCCGCACCGGCAATTGTATCGAAGCCACATGTTTGAAAAAAAGCACAACCCAACGGTGGCTGAGTGATTGCCGGAAATAATCTCTGCAATTCCGCAGCGCCGCACCGGCAATCGTATCGAAGCCGCAATGTCTATTCAATTCGTTGATTCATTCACGTCATTCAAAGCCCCATCAATCCTCCGCCTCCTTTCTAGTGGTGAGGTTTCAATTCGTTGATTCATTCACGTCATTCAAAGAATTTATAACAGCTTTATTTCAGGCGGCCTACCCGATGGTTTCAATTCGTTGATTCATTCACGTCATTCAAAGAAATCTGGAGAATAGATCTACTTGACTATAATAGAGAGTTTCAATTCGTTGATTCATTCACGTCATTCAAAGAATATGGTTGACAGTACAAAAGC
>JAIOIM010000488.1 GCA_019912505.1 Ignavibacteriaceae bacterium | reverse complement strand
AATATATAGGAGATGAATAATGGAAAATATAAATGTAGTTGAAACAACACCAATGCCAAGAATAGGCGACAATGCGCCTGGCTTCAAGGCAGTAACAACACAAGGTGAAATTAATTTCCCGGCAGATTACAATGGAAGTTGGGTAATTCTCTTCAGTCATCCTGCGGACTTTACCCCTGTCTGTACATCTGAGTTTATTACTTTCGCGCATTTGGAAGATAAGTTTTTAAAAGCCAATTGCAAACTGGTTGGTCTTTCTATCGATGGATTATATAGCCATATCGCCTGGTTAAGAACAATAAAAGAAAAGATTGAATTTAATGGAATGAAAGATGTTGAAGTGAATTTTCCACTTATCGAAGACATTAAGATGGATGTGGCAAATTTATACGGAATGGTACAACCGGGCGAAAGCTCAACAAAAGCAGTAAGGGCTGTATTTTTTATCGATCCAAAGGGAATAATAAGAGCCATTATTTATTATCCGTTAAGTCTGGGTAGAAATTTCGAAGAACTTTACAGAGTTGTAATTGCTCTTCAAACCGCCGATGCTTTTTCCGTTGCCACGCCAGCAGACTGGCAGCCTGGCGATGATGTTATTGTCCCAACAGCAGGGTCTTGCGGTACTGCAAAAGAATTTATGGCAGACAAGGAAAATATGAACTGTCAAGATTGGTTCTTCTGTACAAAAAAATTAGATAAAGAAAAAGTCTTAAGTACTATTTTGAAAAAATAAATAATAAATGATCAAAGATAAATCATATCGGCAAATTGTGTTTCTAAGCGGTAAAGGTGGAACAGGTAAAACAACCTTTACCGCTGCATTTGCAAAGCTGTTAAAAAATAAAATTGTTATCGACTGTGATGTTGATGCTGCAAATTTATACCTACTTCTTAAGCCGTCAGGAAATAAAGAAAGTGTTTTTATAGGTTGTAAAAAAGCAGCAATTGATTTGCTCAAGTGCACTGGCTGCGGCTTGTGCGAAGAGGTTTGCAGATTTGATGCGATAAAAAATTTTGTGGTTGATCAAATAAGTTGCGAAGGATGCGGATTTTGCGTAAGAGTTTGTCCCGATAACGCCATTTCATTCGAACCGAATATCTCCGGAATATTTTTTAAAGGAAAACTTGAGGATGACTCTGTTTTTTTTCATGCGCGGCTAAACCCGGGTGAAGGAAATTCGGGCAAACTCGTAACTGAAATAAAAAAAGAAGCATTGACTAATATTGATGAAAAAACAGAGTGGATACTCATTGACGGACCTCCGGGTATCGGATGTCCCGTAAATGCAAGTTTAGCCGGGTCCGATTTTGTTGTACTAATTGCCGAAGCTACGCTTACAGGGCTGCATGATTTGAAAAGATTAATTGAACTATTAAAAACATTTAAATTCCGGCACGGCATAATAATAAACAAATACGATCTTAACGAAGAGATTACCAGAGCAATCTGTGATCTTGCAAATGACAATGGAATAGAGATTTTTGGTTTGATAGCGTTCAACCCAGATTTTGTACGTTCGCTTCAATTGGGAAAAACAATAATTGAACACAACCCGGATATCAAAACACAAATTGAAGAAATATGGTCTAAAATTAAATTTGAAATACCAACTCATCAAATCTAAGGAATAAAATTATGAAAATAGCTGTCTCATCAACCGGTAAAACTATGGAGGCAAAACTCAGCGAACAATTCGGACGCTGCCAATATTTTATTATTGTGGAAACGGAAACAATGAAGTTTGAAGCTGTGGCAAATGTTGGAGAACAAATGCAAAGCGGTGCTGGTCCAAAGGCTGCCGAGCTTATAATTAATAATGGCGCCAAGGTGTTGCTGACCGGACACGTTGGTGATAAAGCCGATCAAGCGCTTGTAAGAGGTAACATAAAAGTTATTGATGGCTACACAAATACTATTATGGTTAAAGAAGCAGTAAGCGGTTATTTAGCAAAATAAACTTCGGTATTGCTGTGCAAGTGCATCGTTACTCCGGTGTTGTCAGCAAAAAAATTTGTTAAATTTTAGACATTAAAATTTTCAACTTTGTAGCAGGAAAACATTGTAGCCTTATGGAAAAATTATTGAATGTTTTGAATGAATCTATTCAAGTTACGTTTTTCGTTTTATTGATGATGATAGCTGTTGACATCATAAATGTAAAAACAAAAGGTAAATTAGAATCGATACTTCAAAGAGGTAGAAAGTGGAGACAGTATGTTGTTGCTTCGCTGTTAGGCACTGCGCCTGGCTGTCTTGGTTCTTTCGCCGGGGTGTCACTTTACATCCATGGTATGATCAGCTTCGGTGCTTTAACCGGTTTAATGTTTGCTACGGCGGGAGATGAGCAATTTATAATGCTTGCAATGTTTCCTAAAACAGCGTTAATATTGTTCGGAATACTTTTTTTGCTTGGCATTTTTGCGGGATATTTAACAGACTATCTTGTGAAAAAGTTTAATATAAAAACTTGTACAGATTGCGAAATTAAACAATATCATCCCGATAAAGAAGGTTACGGGCATTATATCAAAGATCATATTTGGGCGCATATAATTAAAGGACACCTGCTTAAAATATTTTTGTGGACGGCAGGCGCCCTGTTAGTGGTCGAATTCGGAATGGGTTTTGTCGATATAAAAAGTATAACTGCCGAATATACTTTCGGGCTTTTAATTTTGAGCGCATTAATAGGAATGATTCCGGAGTCGGGTCCACACCTAATATTTGTAATGCTTTTTGCAAAGGGATTGATACCGTTCTCGGTCTTGTTTACAAGTTCTGTAGTACAGGATGGACACGGAATGCTGCCTATGCTTTCATATTCGCTAAAAGATTCATTGCGAATAAAAGCATTTAACTTTGTTTTCGGGTTATCAATCGGGTTGATAATATATCTTTTTGGTTATTAACTATTTGGTGTTTATATAATCCGCAAGCAGTAGAAGAAAATGAGTAAAATATTATTTTCTAAATTCTGTAATCGGTCATACTTTATTATTAATTGAGCAATAAAATGTTGGAAGAGTTAGGAAAAACCAAGTTCCCGAAAGTTGAAATTCCTATCACAGTCAAGCTGTACGATGTTGATGCTGCAGGTCATGTGAATAATACGGTATATGTTCGCTGGCTTGAAGATATGCGCACCCGGTTATTCACACAATTTTGTTCTCCAAAACTTCTTTTAAAAGCAAACTACTATCTTGTTGTAGTTTCATGCAGAATGAAATACAAAAAACAAATAAAGCTTTTTCAAGAACCCATAGGAAGAATGACACTTGTAAACTATAAACACGGCGTATTTACTTTTGAGGCTATTATAAAGTTAGAAGGAAAAACAGTTTTCCACGCGGTTCAAGAATGTGTTTTAATGAATCTTAAAGAAAACAAAATGTATAAAAATAATGTAAGTAAACTTGTCGGTTCGCTTTAACCCTCTCTGTCTATTTTGTTGAGGTAAAAAATTAGCGGAACTGGCAAGTAATTTACTTTTGGTTTTATAATATAGAGTTGTTTAAAACAAAAAAGCTGCCCCTTGTTGGGGACAGCCTTTTCTCTCTTTAGTTCATTAATCGTAAGGAGTATATCTAAAATTTGCTGAGTTCTGAAGATTATTTATAAAGTAGTCATTCACCACTTTCATCCGGGGAATTACTCTTTGCCCCACCGCCGCTTCGTAAAAAATCGGTCTCGTTCTCCTATCAAAAGTTCCGGCAGACTCATAATTCTGCGAATAATTCGGCAGAACATCTTCAACACTGCGGATGTAATCCGGGTGATTGACTGAATTTGTTCTCAGAGAAAAAACCTGAGTAGAGTAGTCTGCTAAAGCCGGTTCATGGGTTCTTATTTGTTTAAAATCTTGTTCTGCTCTGTTAACCTCGCTCTCGTCGATAAAAGATCTTTTTTCTTTAGAACGGGAAATTAAAAAAGAAACTACCACTAAAAGTAACCCGCCAATTGCAAAAGCTATTATTACTGTATATATGATATTGTTTAGTGTCATTAATAAAACCTTTTATGGAGGAATAAATAGTATCGTTGAGCTATGATAGTACAGGAGTTGTGCCATCAAAAAACCCACATCCCCGCCTAAATTGGGTACATTACTATTAGAGGTTTGTATCAGTTTAATACACTTAATCATAATAAAACAATAAATTAACTGGGGGTTTTTAATTCTTAAAAATAGGCGGTGCGGAGAATGTTAATTCAAAAAATTATTATGCATTAGTAAAATAG
>JAIOIM010000487.1 GCA_019912505.1 Ignavibacteriaceae bacterium | reverse complement strand
CAAAATGGTTACTGGGTTTGTTTTTCAAAAAATGAAGGATTTTAAATTAAATGAAAATTATGTAAGTAAACAATTTAAAAAATCCGTTCGCGCTGCTGAACTTGATGACAGAATCCATTTCCACACATTGCGGCATTCATTCGCCTCTCAGCTTGTGCAGAAAGGTGTTTCACTATATGTAATCAAAGAGTTATTGGGTCACGAAGATTTAAGCACAACTCAAATTTACAGCCACCTCCAGCAAAGCAATTTATCGGCAGCGGTAAATCTTCTTTGTGTTTAATATTTTTATTTGTGGCAGATATTTTTTTATTGAACACGAACATACTTCTGAACATTCATCATTCCAAATGCACCGCCGTTTGTGCTGCCAAATCCAAGAGTCGGCGTAGGTGGTGTATTTTGAGTTCCTGACGTGAGTACCACTTCGTACCGCATAAACTGAGGCACCTGAGTTCTATCAATCTCATAGATGCCTTCTGAAACAGATACTGCCGGTGTTGATTGATTAGCTGTAATTGTGTAAATACTTCCCACACTGCTTTTGTTACTTGTATAAGTACCGGAATAATTGATCACAGTGCCGTCAACATTTTTTTGCTTCATTAAATAGGATTTATTTGTGTTAAAAGTAGCCCAAATGGTATCGATACCGCCACTCCCCGCAAAAATAACATTCAATAGCGGGGCAATGTTAGCACCAGCGGAAATCCAAATACCAACAATATGTTCTGGCGAATCTATGGATACAATGTTCGTGTACTTAATAGTTACAACACTCTTTGCACCAACTCGAAAAAAATATTTTTGACCAAAAATAAAAGAGTAATTTACTACTGCTTGTACAGTATTTGAAGGGAATTCACCGATAGGAGAATAATTAATACTGTCAGTACTCATTTCAACGACAAAAGAAGTTTCAATTTTTGAATTGTCATTCCAGCTTAATGAAATGAGTTGATAAGTAAAATCAACAATTTTAAGATTTGAGGGAGCTAATTTACGATTAGCAACAGCGACAATAGAATATTTTATACTCTTTCCATTTTTTGCACCAACTCTAAAAAAATAATTACAATCAAAACCAAATACGTAATTAATTATTGCAGAGGTTGTATTTGAAGGGAATTCACCGATAGGAGAATAATTAATACTGTCAGTACTCATTTCAACAACAAAAGAAGTTTCGATTTTTGAATTGTCATTCCAGCTCAGAGAAACCAAGTTATCAGTTAAATTAACACTTTTAATATTAGGAGGGGCTAACATGTATATAGTAACAGTTATAACAGATGAGCTGGATACATTATCATCACCATCATATGCTTTGGCATAGATAGCATGTGTTGTGCTGTCAGTCAGCGTCGAAATATCCCACAGATATCTAAAAGGGGCGACAGCAAAAGTTTTTGCGACAAGGTTATCAATAAGTATTTCAACTTTTACTATTCCCTTATCATCAGTAGCCGTTACATCAATAGAAACAGCGTCAATAACATTTGCATTATTCTCCGGTGCTATGATTTTAACAAATGGGGTTGTTGAATTTGGTTCTATTGGGTTACTATTTTCTTTATTACATCCCAAAACCATTAGCATTAAAATAACAAAGACATTAAAATATTTCATAATGGTCCATCATTTCTCTGAGTCTGTTTACTAATTTGTTAAAATGGCATTCTAGCACCATAAGCAATGCGTAAGCCTATTCTCAATAATAATAAAATTTTTGGTAAGAACAATCAAACTGGTCAGCTATAAATTGTCAGTTATGCAAGCCATTGCCTGTAACGAGTCCAACAAATAACCTACAACATAGCGTAGGTTTCACCCCTATATTTATACTTTAAGCCGCATAATTTTCGGCTCTTGAGTAATTGCTAGGAGATTGAAATATTTCTTCTTTTGTGTTAAATATTGGTTTGTTTCCGGTTAACGCTTTGAATGCTTTTCTTGCTATATCCGGTCTGCTGAACGTCGCCACATAAACCCAAAGATTACAATTAACTCCACTCGCGACAAGCTTGAATTTCTCTCTACGCTTCATTTTATTGGCTAGGTTCTTATCATCAGTTTGAAACCTATAATAAGGTTGACTTCTTTCCTCCTGCCACATGTAAATCATCTTTTACTCCTTCTCAATATTCATTTTTAATCTTCTCAGTTACAAATTAACCGCTCTTGCAAAACCAGTCTATCCAGTTAAGGTTAGAATAAACATCAATTTTAAGCTTTTTTCGCAGCTTATTCTAATACAAGTACACATCTGGACGCAAGGACGCAATTTTTTGATTTTTTAATCGCTAATTAAAAACTAACTTTTTTACGCCCTTACGTCCAAAACCTATGCCGCCTTATCTTCGCTTTCATCATTTAAGAACACTATAAACCTCTCACTACCCGACTTCGACTCCTCAACCTTCCACCCCTTATATTTTGCAGCATTCTTCAGCCATGTAGTGAACTTCCGTTGATGAAGTTTAATCCACTCCGGAAACTCTATCTGAAATTTTTCAAGCAGATCTTTCTTTGTGTACTTTTCACCAGGTTTCAAGTCTTCTGCAAATTCTACAAAATCTTCACTCGTATCTGCAATCATCATTTTTAGCTCTATATTTTTCATAGGATAGGCTACAATACCTTTCATTAAATAGAACTGAACACACTCAAGCATGAATTTGAAAAAACTATTCCACTCGTCTTCATTCCAACCGCTGAAGAACCGTTTCCCATACTCGTGTTCAGGTTTATGATTTTTATTGTAATAAGCCGTGTATTCAATTATACACTGCCTATCCATTGCTGAGTCATTGCTCCCCTTCATTACATAATTTGTCGAGCATATAAGCTTTGGCGATTTTTCATAAGGAAGATAAATTTCGTCCTTATTTTTTCTTTCGATTGTTATTCCATCGGAGATTACCGAAAATAATTTTTCAAAAGTGAAGTTTTTATCCAAATCTTCTAAAGCTATAACATTGCAGTCGACCCCTACTCTTTGAAATGCGAAATTTTTACTTGGGCTAAAATTTCTACCATCTACAGTTACTGTTTTCCTAAGCTTCCCAATCGCTTTTATTGTAAGCCCCTTTCCCGCTCTACCTTTTGCGCCGTCACTTATAATTTCGTCAATCAGCATAACTGCCTTTTCTTCACCCGGTCGCTTTAACCTATGAAGCATAAAACCAATGGCTGACTTTAACGCCTCCATTCGCGCCGGTTCGCGTCCAATTGCTTTATACAGAAAATCCTCAAAATCCGACCGTATTTTTGTATCGTTAAATTCTCTTTTTATTATTTCATCTTCCCAGATGCAACCCTTCATATTCTCATAAGGGCTCAAATACAGTGCATCTTTGGTAACTTCAACTATCCCATTTTCAAAAAAGAAAAATGACGACTCTTCGGTATCGGTGCAAAATTCAAGCTGCTTTGTTATTAAAAACTCAAAAAAATTATCGCTGAATATTTGAGTGCTGTTTCTAATTAACAGATCCATCACTTCGTCTCTGGTTGCTGTCTCAAATTCACTCGCCGGTATCTTTTGTAAATATTCCATAGCAAGTTCTTTCCCGTCTGCCGATGTTATCTCCCTTACTCTATTATCTATTACTCTCACGAAGACAAATTTTTTGTCTATTCGTATTTTACAGCACCCTTCCTGTTCAAGCAGCCTTTTAAATCTCGGTCTCGAAAGTTTTATTTTTTCTTTGTCGAAATACCAGATTCTTATAATTGGTTTTTCCCATCCGTATTGCTCTGCTAAATGAAAGATGGTCCCGGCGCTTATTCTACCGTCACTTTCTTTTGCTAATTCATTGTACTTTTTCCTTATCACCTTTTCGCTATCATTATAATGTGGACTGCCGAGACTCATCTTTACAAATAACTCTTCACCTTCTTCACCAAGGGTCGAAAGAGCGAAACCAATTCTATACCACTCATCATAACAATCTGGGGGTAGTTTTTCCGCCAGCACTTCTAACGCTTCGGTTATCTGCTCCATATCGTAATATGATTTTTTCTCAAATTGGTGAGTTGTGTCTCTCTTTTTTTCATTCTTATTATTTTCAATTTCACATAACTCTACTATCATATCAACAATTTTTTCTATTTCTAACATAGCCGGTTTTTCAATTGGCTCGTTATAATAAAAACTATAAACCCCGCCGCTTTCATGTTTGGAAGGAGGCAGCGTAGTTTGACAATTTCGCAATCTCAATTCAATATGATGGCATAAACCTTTTTCCTTTAAAACAAATTTATAAACACCCTTCTCTCCCCCAATCCTGTCAAAAACTCCCCCGCCGTTCGGGAGAGGGCATATAAAATATATATGAAAACCTACTCCGCTTCCGCTTTGTACTACCCAGCAATACTTTTCCGGCAGCCCAAGTTTTTCTAATATAAGTTTTACAACTTCATACTTATCAGCCCCGTCAATATCTATACAACGGAGCAAACCTATTCCCATAACCGCGCCAAAGCCGGTAGCGTCACTCCAGTTAAAAGTATTTAGTAGTTCTTTAGTCTGCATTTCATTCTGCCATCTTTCCCATGGAATCATGGGTTTCTTCCATTTTAGTGGCAGAACATTAAAACCAAAAACTTCAAAATATCTCATCGCACAAGATTCTAACCAGTTCATTTTCTTCTCCAATCATTTTGTTATTATTTATTTTTTATTCTTCATTCACAAGTTTTACAGTTCTTGTAGTAGTCCATATTCATAACCGATTCACAGCGTCCCGCAGTTCTTCCATATCAACTCTTGCATATATTTGAGTTGTCCGCACATTAGTATGACCGAGCAGCTTTTGAACAGTATATATTGGCACTTTTTTATTTACCCAATTACTTGCCGCCGTTGAACGCAGACTATGCCAGTGATACTCCTCCGGCAAGCCAAGCTCTCTGCATACTTTCTTAAATGTTTTAGAAATCGTATCGGTCATAAACGGCTTGCCATTTGTTTTTGTAAACACAAATTCTTTTATTATTTTATCATTTCTAACCTGTCTCGCGGTGTTCCCAATTAGTATCTCCTCCATATGCTGGTTGAAGGGAATTTTTCTAATCCGCTTCGTTTTTGTTTTAAATAATTTGTTTCCAACCGTTATTATTTTGTTCTTAAAATCAATAT
>JAIOIM010000486.1 GCA_019912505.1 Ignavibacteriaceae bacterium | reverse complement strand
GCTGCAAGCCGCTCGCAACTCGTAAGAGAAAAAATTAGACCCTATTTGGATCACAATTATTATGTAATTTCAGACCGCTTTCATGATTCCACAACCGCTTATCAAGGATACGGAAGAGGTTTATCCGTTGAGATTGTTAATAATATTCACAAAGTTTCAATTGGCAATACTTTGCCGGACATAACATTTTTTATCGATATCCCCGTTGCGGAAGCTGAAAAAAGAAAAACATCCGAAGGAAGCAGAAGCCTTGATAGAATTGAAATGTCCGAGATAAAGTTTTATGAAAGGGTTAGGCAGGGGTACCTGCATATCGCTTCCGAAGAGAAGAGATTTAAAATTATCGATGGCACACAGAGTATTGATGAGATTCATTCGCAAATAATAAATGAAATTGTTTTCTGGGAAAAAAGGAAAAGAGATGAAATTGTATAGTTGGAAAAAATATTTATTAGGATTTATAACACTAATTGTTTTTGCCGGTTTTTTCCCCGGTCAAGACGAGATGTATTTTGAGATTTCAAAAAACATCGATTTATTCGGCAGGATTTATAAAGAAATATCGTTTGGTTATGTTGATGAGATAGACCCTGAGCAATTTATGCGCTCCGGTATTGAAGGCATGCTTTCCTCTCTCGATCCCTACACTGTTTTTATTGATGAAAGCAAACAGGATGAAATTGATTTAATTACAAACGGCAAATACGGCGGCGTTGGTATTTCTATTGGCATTCGAGGAGATGAAGTAACTATTGTCGATGTACTCGATGGTTACTCCGCACAAAGACAGGGCGTGCATGTGGGTGATATATTAATTGAAGCTGCCGGCAAAAAAGTATCGGCAAAAAATGTTGATGATATATCTACTCTTGTTAAAGGTGAACCCGGGACAGCTGTTGAATTAAAAATGACCCGTAACGAAGGCGCTGATACAGTAGTTTTTAATTTAATTCGAGAAGAGGTGATAATAAAAAATATCCTTTACTCAGGTTTTTATCCGGTTGAAAGTAATAATGTTTATTTAAAACTTTCAAATTTTAGCCGGACTGCCGCGGATGAATTAAAAAATGATTTGAAAGAATTAAAAACTCAAAAAGAAATAAAATCAATCGTGCTCGACCTCAGAGGTAACCCCGGCGGTTTGCTCGATATTGCTGTTGATATTTGCGATAAGTTTTTACCAAAAGATGATTTGATTGTTTCCACAAAAGGTCGTGATGCGGCAAGTTCAAAAAGTTATTTTGCACAGCAGCAGCCGATGCTTGCAAGCGCAAAATTAGTAGTGCTTGTTAACGAAGGATCAGCCTCAGCCTCCGAGATAGTTGCCGGCGCTATGCAAGACCATGACCGTGGAATAATTTTAGGTAATAAAACATTCGGCAAGGGTTTGGTTCAAACTATTTCTCCACTCAGCTATAACACATCGCTAAAAATTACTACGGCAAAATATTATACCCCAAGCGGAAGATGTATTCAAAAGATAGATTACTCGCATGATAATAAAGTGATTGCAAACCCCGATTCACTAATCTCAGCAAAATATTTTACTGACAATAAACGGGTAGTATACGGCAACGGCGGTATCACTCCCGATACAGTGGTTAATTATAAAATCGAAGGTAATATTACAAAATCGCTGTTGGCAAAAGGTATCTTTTTTCAATTTGCCGATAATTATTTAAATAAAAATCCCAACGAACAATTCGGCTCTCTAAAAGATGATAAATTATTTTCAGACTTATCCGCGTATCTTAAAGAGAAAAATTTCATCTTCAAATCTGATGCGGAAAAAGAAATAGATAAACTCGTTAAACAGGCAGATGATAATAATCTTGATAAGACTATACATGAGAGTCTTATAAAGATAAAGAACGAGTTTAAGAAAATAGACGATGGAGAATTACAGATTTATAAAATTGAGATAGTGAGGGAATTAAAAACTGAGTTAGCATCAAGGTATCTCGGCAACAAAGGAAAAATTGAGCAGTTTCTTAAATACGATCCCCAATTTCAAACGGCTATAAATATAGTTAATGATGAAAAAGTTTATAATAGTATTTTAACGAAAAATTGAGATGTCAAAAAAAACGAATAAAAATAAAAAGACCGACTTATTGATTATACAGTTTGTAAAAATTATCTTTGATATATGAAAAAAGAAATCGTAATAATAAAGAAGAATCCAATTTTTCAACGATGCCCCTCGTGTAAAGAGCCTAACGTATTACACCGCTCAAGAATTAGGAATATGCGGGAAGGTTTTATAAAAACTTTTTCGTTTTATAAACTTTATCGTTGTAAAAAATGCGGATGGAGGGGATTCATCTCTACGCTTACTTTAACAACTCGTTCAGTAAAGACGTTACTACTTTATCTTGCACTGGCAGTTTTTATGGCTTTTATAGTGCTGCAGGTACTTAAAAGATTTATATAAAAATATTTTTAACTATATAACTTTAACATTACCCTAAATTATAGTTAAATTTGTGCAGCTTAATATTTTCTAAAAGGCTGCATAATGAATACAATAGTAAAAGCCAAAATAAAAAGTATAGTCGGTGCCGAAAATTTTTTTGATTCGGATGAAGACCGGCTTTGCTACTCCTATGATGGCACCCCAATTTATAGCCAACTCCCCGAAGCAGTAGTCTTTCCAAAAGATGATTCCCAGATTTCTGAATTAGTCAAATTGGCAAATGATACCAAATTTAATATAGTACCAAGAGGCGCCGGCACAGGGCTAAGCGGAGGCTCAATACCCGTAGAGAACAGCATTGCTGTTGTTATGACGCGCTGGAATAAAATAATAGAAATAGACAAAAACAATTTAACAGCGTGGGTTGAACCGGGAGTGGTAACGGGGATTTTACAAAAAGAAGTTGAAAAATTTGGACTCTTTTATCCGCCCGATCCGGGAAGTTTGAATGTTTGTACCATCGGCGGAAATGTAGCTAATAATGCAGGCGGGTTGAGAGGATTAAAATATGGAGTTACAAAAAACTACGTAATGGGTGTTGAGATGATTTTACCAAATGGCGATTTATTGAAAACCGGCGGTAAAAACTTTAAAGATGTAGCAGGTTACAACCTTCGCGATTTTATCATCGGAAGCGAAGGAACTCTTGGAATAATAACAAAAGTTTTGTTAAAACTTATCCCTAAACCAGCACGCTCGATAACAATGCTTGCATATTTTGATAAACTTATTGACAGTGCCAAATCGGTCTCCGATATTATTGCAGCACACATCACTCCTTCAATGATGGAATTTTTAGATAACACAACCATTAATTGTGTGGAAGATTACGCAAAAATTGGTCTGCCAAGAAATGCAGAAGCAATGCTTTTAATTGAGGTTGACGGAAAGGGAAGTTCGGTTGAAGAAGATGCCTCAATAATTCAATCCATTTTTAAGAAAAACAATGCCTCCTCGGTTCGCGTTACTGCTGATGAAAGCGAAGGGCAAGAATTAAAGACAGCGCGGCGCAGTGCTTTCAGCGCACTTGCTCGGAGAAGTCCAACTACTATTTTAGAAGATGCAACCGTTCCGCGAAGCGAACTGCCTGTAATGATTGAAAAGATAACCGAAGCCGCAAAAAAATATGATGTTATAATTGGAAATTTTGGGCATGCGGGCGACGGCAATTTGCATCCTACATGTTTGACTGACGAACGTAACAGCAAGGAGATCGAGAAAGCTCACAGGGCATTTGAATTTATATTTAATGAAGCAATAAAATTAGGAGGAACCATTACAGGCGAGCACGGCACAGGGCTTGCAAAAAAACAATTTCTGGAACAGGTGGCTGGTATCCCTGGCATAGAGATGATGAAAAAAATAAAAGCTTCTATTGATGAAAACAATGTTATAAATCCCGGCAAAATATTTACTATGGGTCCCCGTTGTGAAGGTTCGCTGCCGCATAACAGAGAGCAAATAAAGGATTTTCATTGAAGCAGATTTTGTACTTGTGCTGGTTTCTTATTTTTAGCGGTCTGCTTTTGGCACAAAATAATTCATTCAATTCTTATGTCGATTCGTTATTTGCAGAAATGAAAATTGATACTTCCGGTTATGCGGTTACAAACCTACTAGCTGCCAATATTGCCGATTGGTCAACTCAAAAATTTAATCTGGTTGAAGAGAATAATGATTGTTCCGATTTTTTTGTTGTGATGCCCAATATTGAAACATTCTTAGACCCAAAAGAACTCGACTATGTATTGGATAGTGATAGCATCGATTATCAATTCATCTATTTAAGCGATAATAATATTAAAGGTTCGTTGTACAGAATTCAGGCGGACAGTCTGAAAATGAGAATGAAATTTGAAAGGCTTGGCACTGATATAAATGTAAACTTTGGTCAGGTTATTTCAACATCTTATTACCAGGCTGGCTTAATCCGTTTCTTTTTTAACAACGAGTGTAAAAAATTGCGGAGCATTAATTCAGCAAGATTTTTTTATTATTGCGATAAAAGAATAATAAAAGAAATTTTAGTTACAGAAAAAGCCGGTAAAGTTTCCTGCCGGCAGGTTACGGAAAAATAAATGGAAGAGCGCAAACCTATAAAAAAACTTCTCGGCGTTTTGCCGGACGATGATGTACTTGCTCAATGTATCCACTGCGGGCTTTGTTTGGCAACTTGCCCAACATACGAACTTACAAAACTCGAAATTTCCTCCCCGCGCGGCAGAATACGTTTGATAAAAGCTGTTGCACGCGGCGAGATGGAATTATCACAAAAATTTGCCGACGAAATGAATTTTTGTCTTGACTGCCAGGCATGCGAAACCGCTTGTCCTGCCGGTGTAAAATATGGTTCGATGGTAGAAGCCGCACGTGTTGAGGTTGATAACAGTGAATTTATCTCGCCTCTTACAAAAGTCGTTAAAAAAATTGCGTTAAAATATATAGTAGGTTCAAAACGGAATTTAAAAATATTTGCCCGACTTTTATATTTTTATCAAAACTTTGGTTTACAAAAAATTGTTCACTTTACAGGACTAATAAAATTATTCGGCAAAAATATGGGAGAGATTGATAAACTCGCCCCGAGAGTGTCAAAAAAATTTAGTGATACATTTATCCCCGAAATCTTCAACCCCAATGGAGAAGTTAAATACAAAACAGCAATGTTAACCGGTTGTTTGATGAATGTTATGTTTGCAGATGTAAACAAAGACACTCACGAACTACTTCAAAAAATAGGCTGTCAAATTTATACACCTAAAGACCAGGTTTGCTGCGGTTCGATGCAAGCACACAACGGCGATTTTGAAACTGCACATAATCTTGCAAAACAACTGATTAAAGTTTTCAGCAGGGAAGAGTATGATTATTTAATTTCTAACTCAGCAGGCTGCGGCGCGTTTATGAAGGAGTACGGTTCTATTTTTAAAGATGATCCGGAATATTCTGAACGAGCAAAAAGTCTTTCATCAAAAGTAAAGGACATCACCGAGTTTTTATCGGAAGAAAATCCAGAGATTGTTTATAAAACTTTAGAGCAAACAGCAACGTACCACGATGCATGTCATCTTGCCCATACACAAAAAATTGTCAGCCAACCGAGAACAGTGTTAAGTAGAATTCCCGGTTTAAATATGGTTCCGCTTGAAGAATCCACTTGGTGTTGCGGAAGCGCCGGTACATACAACATTATTCAACACGAAACCTCGATGAAAATTTTAGACCGCAAGATGGAAAACATTAAAAATACCGGTGCCGGTATTGTAATTACAGGCAATCCGGGATGTATGCGGCAGATTGAATACGGTGCGAAGCGATTTAAGGTTGCTGCAAAAGTTCTACATCCGGCAACCGTTTTAAATAGAGTTGTTGAATGGAACTATAAAGAGAAAAAGTAATTTTAAAATTTATAAAATAAATAATCCGTTTGTTGAAGTCCGAACTTCTTGTGTTTATGTTTTAGTCTCTTTAACAAACGATTTATTGTTCTCGGAGAAATTAGAAGCAGTAGTTGAGTATCTTCTTTTGATAATGTGTTTTTTGAATGAAGTGTGTAATAGCTTATCCATTGCGGTATAGCAGCCTTAAGTAGTATAGAACAGGCAAGATTGGTTGATATCCAAAGGTCTTTCGGAAAATCAATTATTGGCTTTTTATTCTACTTGCTGCGGCGCCCTTTCTTTTTCTGCTTAGCTGTTAAGTCTTCCTTTTTATTTATCAGCCTTACTGCATATTTGCGGTTGTATTTACAGACTGTGCAAAACTCATCACGTACGAGTGTTTTTTCTTTACGTGTTATGATAAAATATCGTTTTCTTATTTCCTGAAGATATTCTATCTTGGCTTTGTTGCTCATAAAAATTCCATTATTTTCGGTTACCTATATTATGACGCAACGATATATTTACAACTACGCTTCGGTTACATTATTTATGGCGTAATGCGTGTTTAACAATTTTTGTTTCCCCTGTTGACCATTCGCAAAAGAGCGGTTATCTTTACAAAAACTATTTTCATCATCAATTGCCGGATTAGTTATGCAAATAAAAAATCTGCTAAAATCAGTTTCCGATATTGAGCATGCTGCATTCTTTTATACGCCGGTTGTTTACCCTAACGCAGAAAGTATTTTATTTGAAAAATCGGCGGAAATTATTTCAGCGTATGGCAGCGATGATTTTCTTCCTTCGATAAAAAGAGCAACTAAGTTTTTAAACAAAGGATTAACCGGTTTTATGCTTCTAAAATATGAAGCCGGTTATCTGCTTGAAAAAAAAACAAATAAATATTTTAGTCCCTCAAATAAACCAGTGTTAAAAATTGTCTTGTTCGACAAAAATAATGTTAATCAGTTCCCCTCATCATCAATAATATTTGAAAAAGACGATTTTATAAAATCGTTTGAGATAAATAATTTTGGAATGAATACAACACGCGAAGAGTATTCTTTAGTAATTGAAAAAATAAAAAACTATATAGCAGCAGGTGAAACTTATCAGGTTAATTATACCGTAAAAGGTAAATTTGATTTCAGGGGAAGTTTGCAATCGTTATTTCTCAATTTACTTTTTAATCAATCAGCGCGGTATACTGCTTTTATAAATGATGATGAAGAAACGGTGATCTCACTTTCTCCCGAATTGTTTTTTAAAACCAAGCATAACATCATCACAACCCGACCAATGAAAGGCACCGCTACAAGGGGTTTGCGCCACAGCGAGGATGAAACGCAGAAGTATTTATTAACGCACAGTGAAAAAGAAAAAGCAGAAAATCTGATGATTGTTGATTTACTCCGAAACGATCTTGGCAAGATTTCTAAAACCGGAACAGTAAGGGTTAAAAAATTATTTGATGTTGAAAAATATGAATCGCTGCTGCAAATGGTTTCCACAATTAAAGGTGATTTAAGGGAAGATGTTGACTTGCCGGAAATTATTAAAAATATTTTTCCTTGTGGTTCTATAACCGGCGCACCGAAAATAAATACAATTAAAATTATAAAAGAAGTTGAAAAGGAAGAACGAGGAATTTATACAGGGGCTATTGGTCTGTTAAACAAAAAGGAAACCGCTTTTAATGTTGCAATAAGAACCGTTGTAATAAATAATAAAACAAGGAAGGGAGAGATTGGGCTCGGCAGCGGCATTGTGTGGGATAGCGAAGCCGACAGGGAATACGATGAAGTAATACTTAAAAGCAGGTTTTTAACATCACCGAATGAGTACTTTGAAATTTTTGAAACAATGCTTGTGAAGGGGAAGGAAGTCGCGTTTCTTTATCAGCATATTGAGCGGATGAAAAACGGAGCCTCATTTTTCTTGTTCTGTTTTGACGAGGAGAAGGTAAAGAATGAAATTGAGCAGCGGTTATCTTTACTTAATGATGACGAAGAATACCGTTATAGATTATCATTAACAAAATGGGGCGGACTTAATCATCAAATAACGGGTTATAAAAAATACTACGGCGAAGTAAAAGTAATTATATCAAGCAAACAGACTAACAAAAATTGTAAGTTTCTTTTTTTCAAAACAACCGAACGAAAATTGTATGATGCAGAACATTCGCTTTACTCCGCACGCGGATTTTTTGATGTCTTGTTTTTTAATGAGAAAGGGGAGTTAACAGAAGGGGCAATAACAAATGTGTTTGTAAAAATAGGGGGTGAGGTGTATACACCGCCATCAAAATGTGGTTTGTTGACGGGCATCTACCGCGATT
>JAIOIM010000485.1 GCA_019912505.1 Ignavibacteriaceae bacterium | reverse complement strand
CTTGACTTGTTTCTCGCGAAGTCCACAAAGAGAAACCGCAGAGGACGCGGAGAGGTTTTTAATTTATAAATAGAATACGGACGACCGCGTCAGAGTCGGGCAGACACGGATTGCACAGATTTTCACGGATACTTTAACCTTTATCCTTTGAACTTGCCTCGGCTCTCTCTGCGGTTAAAGAGAAACCGCAAAGGGATTTTAGATTGCCGGTTTGGATGTATGGATGTATGGGTCCGGAGTTTTTATGTTTCGGTTAACCCAGCTTATTGCCGGAGAAGCTTTAGACTTTTAACTTTATACTTGACTCAGCGAACTCTGCGTAAACTTTGCTCTCTTGGCAGTTAAGGGGAAATCGCGAAGTCCACAAAGAGAAACCGCAGAGGACGCGGAGAGGTTTTTAATTCAGAAATAGAATGCGGACGACCGCGTCAGAGTCGGGCAGACACGGATTACACAGATTTTCACGGATAATTTATACTTTTTCCTTTATACTTTGAACTCTATACTTTGAACTCTATACTTTGAACTTTATGCTTGACTTGTTTCTCGCGAAGTCCACAAAGAGAAACCGCAAAGGGCGCAAAGACGCGGAAGATTGATTATTATGTTAAGTCCGGATTAAAACTTTTAGTTTGTTCATCTTTTAATATATTGTGGATAGCATAAAATTATTAGTTACTGAAAACTCCGGTGAGAAAGAAGGTTGTATGAAAAATGAAATAATTTTTATTATAGAAGATTCTTTAGAAGGCGGATACGAGGCAAAAGCTGTCGGCGTTTCAATATTTTCTGAAGCGGAGACAATGGAAGAACTGAAAAAAAACATTGTTGAGGCTGTTAACTGCCATTTTGACAAAAAAGAAAAACCTGCAATTATACGTCTTCATTATATAAAAGAAGAAACTATAGCCGCTTGAGAATCCCTAGAAATTTATCCGCCTCGGAATTAATAAAGGAGCTCATTCGTTTTGGGTATACGACATCAAGACAAAAAGGCAGCCATATTCGGTTGACCTATTCGAAAGATGAGCTTACTCATCATATTACTATACCAAACCATGACCCGCTTAAAATAGGAACTTTGAATAATATTCTAAATGACCTGGTCGGGGTTCACAAAATTGAAAAGACTCAACTAACAGAAGTTTTCTTTGGTAAAAACAAATAACATTTTTTACAGAATCATTTTAGATTGATTGCCCCATCAAATCAGGGTTAAACGTTTTACTTTATACTTGCCTCGGCGAACTTGGCGTAAACTTTGCTCTCTCTGCGGTTGAAAAGAAACCGCGAAGTCCACAAAGAGAATCCGCAAAGGGCGCAAAGAGATTTTTAATTTATAAATAGAACACGGACGACCGCGTCAGAGTCGGACAGACACGGATTACACAGATTTTCGCAGAGAGTTTATACTTTATCCTTTGAACTTTCTAAACAGCACAAGTTTTTAAATTTTCACTTTTTCATCATATTAACATTTGTAAATATAGCCGGAGATTATAAAGAACTTGAATCGTTTTGCCTTTTAAGCAAATCAGTTTAACACCTGAATACAGACAACAAAGAGTATGAAAAATAAAGCTAAAAGCTAAGGTAAACAGAAATAGAGCGTGCAAGATGGATAAAACAGAAATACAGTATTTGCTAAAAAAAAATATGCATAAATTAGAATCTATGTTTGGTGTAACGAATATCGGTTTATTCGGCAGCTATGCAAGGGATGAAAATAATGAACAGAGTGATATTGACATTGTAGTTGAGGTGATGGGTGCCGATCTATTTTTAATGGCATCTTTAAAAAATTATCTTGAAAACATATTTCAAAAGAAAGTGGATATTGTGCGGCTAAGGAAAAACATGAATAATTTGTTAAAAAAAAGAATAGAGCAGAACGCTTTATATGTTCGATAAAGAGTTAGTCCGGGATATTCTACATAATCTTAAATGGGCAATTGAGTTGATACAAAAGCGGAGTAAATATATTAATTCATTTGAAGATTTTATTAAAGACGATGATGGGCTAACTAAACTCGACAGTATATGTATGCAGTTTATTAATATTGGTGAATCGTTAAAAGAAATTGATAAAGTTACAACAAATAAATTATTGCAAAAATATCCCGAGGTTGACTGGAAAGCTGCAAAAGGTATGAGAGACGTAATAACACACCATTATTTTGATATTGATGCTGAAGTTGTGTTTGATACCATTAAAGATAAAATTCCGATGCTGTTTAAAGTAATTAGCAAAATGATTAATGACCTTCCGAAGGTATAATCTTTATTTGCACTAAACAAAAAGCGCTAATGTTTGGGCAGAATTAGTTATTTGCGTTTCCTTTGGGTTACTGCCGTTAAAAGAAACCCCAAGGAATTGTTTCACGCAAAGACCCGCAAGGGATTTATGATTTATGATCCGCTATCCGTTAGCTAACGGAAACGGAATGATTTTAGATTGCTCTTTGGTTGAATGGATGTATGGATGAATGGGTCCGGAGTTATGATGTTTTGGTTAACTCAGCTTATTGCACTTTCACCTTTAAACTTCATACTTGACTGAGTATCACTTAGTATCACAAAGGAAACACCCCGCAAAGAAACGGGGCAGGCACCGTTCCACAGAGGGGCCTCTATGCTTCGACGAGCCCAGCACAAGCTTTAACCTTTTTCCTTTATACTTTTTCCTTTCTTCCTGTCCCCGGGGTTGAACTTTTGTTTTGAAATAATTAAATTGATGCCGGGCTTGTTGGGACTTACTGTGACGCCCCGTTCAATATTGAAATATTAGTAATGCTGTTATACCGGTGAACGTATGTTTAGAAGATAACGCGGAACAACCGCAATATTTAATAAATAATACTGGAGTAACAAAATGAAAAACTCTGAAAAAAACAAACTGAACATGTACGGCGAAGTGCTTGCCGTAATGGATGCCAATTCCGTTGTTTATACGGACACCCCCATTGTTGGTGAAACGCTGGAGGCTTTTAGGGGAAAAACAAGGGAGATAAAGGAGATCGATTCCAATTTTTTCAGTCGAACAAAAGCTGAAACGATGCGTAAAGAGATTGCCGAGGAGAAGCTTACCGCCGGCATTGTTAAGTTGGCGAGCGCTCTTTTTGTGCTCGGCAATAAAACAGGCAATACCGATTTAATAGTAAATGCTAAGCTAACGCGGACAAGTTTAGAAGCGATGCGCGATATTGAACTCGTTGACAAGTGCGAGAATATTTTATCTCTTGTTAGCGAACATAAGGCGGAGCTTGTTCCTTACGGAATTACTGATGAATACCTTACTACCGTACAGGGAATCTACACGGAATTCAATTCTGCTATAAATGACAGATCGGATGAAAGAGCCGACAGTATAGCGGCGCGTGAAAAGCTTACAAGGCTTTTTAACGAAGCTGACCGGATGCTGAAGAATGAACTTGACCCATTGATTGAAATTTACTTTGATGTTAACCCCGATTTCTGCAACGCGTATAAAGCGGCAAGGGTTATAAAGGATACCGCCGCAAGTCATAAACTGGCTGCGCCCTCTCCGTAGTAAAATTATAGAGTTATAATTTACGGGGAGTGAGTTTTTGCTTGCTTCCCCTTATTTGATGGGGGAGGATTAAACGCGAAGGACGCGGAGAATTGTTTCACGCAAAGCCGCAAAGGTGAACCGCAAAGGACCCGCCAGAGGACGGGCAAACGCAAAGAATTATTTCTCGCAGATCCGTTACTAACATACGCAAAGGGGTTTTGTGTTTTAATTTTTACTTTAACCTTTTAACTTTATACTTGTCCTATGAAAGGCATCATACTCGCCGGCGGAAGCGGCACACGACTTTACCCGCTTACAAAAACTGTAAGTAAACAACTCTTACCTATTTTCGATAAATCGTTAATTTATTATGCATTGGCGGTTTTAATGCTGGCAGGGATAAGAGAAATATTAATTATCTCTACGCCGCAGTAATAGCGAAGGAGGGTAAGTCAGTCAATCAACCTGATTTTTCTACACTTTGTAATTTACAATTGTGCAACGAAGTCATATCTGTTGACCCCAAATTATTACCGCCAAGAGAAGTTGATTTCCTTAACGGTGATGCATCAAAAGCAAATAAAAGCTTGAATTGGAGTACAGAAATAGATTTTGGAAATCTGGCAAATTTTATGTATCGGCGGATTTTAAGTTGATCCAGTGAAGTTACGAACATAATTTATAATATTTTACAGTATCATGATTAGAAAAAATATTTTTGTCTTTCAAAAAGAAAGCAGTACTTAATTATCG
>JAIOIM010000484.1 GCA_019912505.1 Ignavibacteriaceae bacterium | reverse complement strand
CTAACAGATTATTTACTTCAACAAAAACTGAAAACTTAAGCTTGTTTATTGATATATATTTCTCAAAGTTTAAGTCCACCCAGAACCAATTATCACCTATTTTATTGTTTCTGCTCGTTCTTATTGTTTCGTATTCCGGTCTGCCGTTAGTTTCATAATTGCCTGTGAAAACCGCGGGTGTATATCTTTTACCTGATTGAAAAAACAGCCTTACGTAAATGTTGTAATCATCAAGTATGCCGTTGCCGAAACCGAATAATGCTTGATCTTTTTGTACATTAAAATTAGCATTAACCGAAGCGGAGAAAGGACGATCCCATGAAACGTATTCTTCTTTGATAGATTCATCAAGGTCGCCTCTGGCTATTAACACCCCTTCATCGGCTGAAGAACTTTTTCCGGTTACAATAGAATAGGAAAAAGTTGCTGAACCGGAAAACCACTTACCCATTCTTTTTTTGTACTCAAGTTCAACACCGCGCGAGCGGGCATAATCAGAGTTTACGTAAGTTATAAAACGCTGTGTAGCGAAACGTGCCGAAGTAATTCTTGCAGTGCGTGTACTTACATAATCAAAAATATCTTTATAGTAAGCTGTAATTGTTAAAACATCATCAAGCGAAAATTGAGACTTTATTCCAAGCTCGTAGGCTACGGTTGTTTCGGGGTCTAAATTTGGGTTGCCGAATTTCTGAAAAGATGACTGTGCGTTTAGCGGGTCGAGTTTTGCATAAACGAACTGCGGTTTTGGCCATTTACTGAAATGACCGTAAGAGAAAAATAATGTTTGGTTATCAGAAACCGGATGTGAAATTCCGAGACGCGGACTTAAACGGGCTTTAAATCTTCTGCCTCCAAACCAGGCGAATGTATCGTTTTTATAATTTTCCCTTGTTTGATCTGGAATGGTTACAACATCGGGGTTTTCAACTGCGTCATCAACATATTTGCCGGGGAACCAATAATCTAACCGCAGTCCAAAGTTTAAAATCATCCCAGAAAAATTTATATTGTCCTGTGCATAAAAAGATCCAATAGCTGGGTGCACTCTATAAATATCATTATTCAAACCAAGTTCGCCAACCCAAGGTTTGAATATATCAATTACCTGCATTTCCTGGAACTGAATATTAAAACCTGATTTGAATTTATTTTTTTCATCAAAAAAACTTGTTATATCTCCGCGTATTGAAATTTCTTCTACATAATGATCGCGCCATGTAAAAGGATTACCAACATCCCAAAATCCATCGCCTGGAATTATACCTATTGTATCTCTGTTAAGGTTATAGTACTCAATCGGAAAGTTTGGTATGTCTTTCGGTTCAGTGTATTGATTATAGCTTTTGCCGTTTGCATCAACACGCAAATTGGTGTAAAAGTAATTTAATCTTACTTCGTAATAAGTTTTAGGATTTAATGTATGCGTTAATGAAATAGTTTGATACTCATTTTTATGTGTGAAGGTATTTGCGTTAGTAAGAATATCCTGAAATTCATATTGATAACCCGGACTTGGCTCAACATATTC
>JAIOIM010000053.1 GCA_019912505.1 Ignavibacteriaceae bacterium | reverse complement strand
CTTTACATCGGGATTGTACCCGGAAGTTTTTAGATATATTAATCCTTTTTTGAAGAACTACTTTAGAGATTTATATGTAAACCACCAATCATAACCTTCGGCTGTTTTTAATCTTTCTTCCGCTCCTTTAACATCTTTCGGCGGTGGATTAATAACTTTATCGCCAATCAATTCATTTTTTGGCCAATTCTCTGGCAGTGCAACTTTATATTCATCCGATATTTGAAGCGCTTTTAATGCTCTTAAAATCTCGTCAACCTGCCTGCCAATTTCCTGCGGATAATAAATCATCAATCTTATTATTCCTTTGGGGTCGATTAAAAAAACAGCACGTACTGTGTTCGTTTCTTTATCGGGATGAATCATTCCAAGTTTTTTTGCAACCCTTCCGGTATCATCCGCAATTACTGGGAATGGTATTTCAACCCCTATATGGTCTTTTATCCATTGAACCCATTTTATATGCGAAAAAACTTGATCAATTGATAACCCGACTAATTCCGCATTAAGTTTTTTGAACTGATCGTCTCTTTTAGCAAACGCTACAAATTCAGTTGTACATACAGGCGTAAAATCTGCAGGGTGACTAAAAAGCACTATCCATTTACCGGTATAATCATTTGGTATTTTTATTCTGCCATGAGTTGTTTGTACATCAATCTCAGGTATCATATCACCGATGAGGGGTATACCGATTCTATCTGATGTATTCATTTTATCCTCTTGGAGTCATTCAAATTTTTTATTTCGATGGCGTGTTGTAATACTAAATACTGTTACAGCACGCCGCATTCATTCATCATCAGGAAGCATTATACATTGTACATTGTACATTGTGCAGTGTGCAGTGTACACTATTTTTCTTTCGGTTTTTCTGACGCAAGAAATTCATACTGATTCCACCGTTTTACAACATCTTCCTGTGCTTCCACCATTAACTCTTCTGCAAGCTGCGGATGAGTTTTTGTTAACATCTTGTATCTTGTCTCCATGTAAGCATACTCTCTCAATGGAATCTTTAATCCTTTTGATTCGAGCTTAAACGGGTTTTTACCTTCGGCTGCCCAGTCCGGATGATAACGGTACAGAGGCCAGTAACCTGAATCAACAGCAGCTTTCTGGTTTTGCATTGCGGTACCCATATTAATACCGTGTGCAATACAGTGGCTGTAGGCAATTATCAACGAGGGACCATCGTAGGCTTCTGCTTCGAGGAATACTCGAACAGTATGCTGATCGTTGGCGCCCATTGCAATTTTGGCAACATAAACATTTCCATAGCTCATTGCCATCAAACCAAGGTCCTTTTTAGCAGCAGACTTACCAGCCGCAGCAAATTTAGCAACTGCAGCACGGGGTGTGGCTTTGGAGCACTGTCCGCCGGTGTTTGAATATACTTCTGTATCAAGCACAAGCACGTTTACGTTTTTACCGGAAGCTAATACGTGGTCTAAACCGCCGAAACCGATATCGTATGCCCAGCCGTCGCCGCCCATAATCCAGACAGATTTTTTTACAAGATAATCGCTCAAGCTAAGTAATTGATTTATATCATCGGCAGAATCGCGAGCACCTGCGTTAAGCATTTCGTTAAGTTTTGCATTTACTGCTTCAACTCTTAAACGCTGTTCGTAAATACCTGCTTCATCTTTTTGGTCGGCATTAACAATATCGTTAACAAGCTGCTCGCCAATTTCGCCGGCAAGTTTTTTTAAGTAAACTATAGCCTGCCCGTTATGTTTATCTATTGCTAATCTAAAGCCAAAACCAAATTCGGCGTTGTCTTCAAATAAAGAATTCGACCATGCAGGACCGCGTCCATCCTTATTAGCAGACCAAGGGGTTGTTGGCAAGTTGCCGCCATATATTGATGAACAGCCTGTTGCGTTTGCTACAACCATTCTATCGCCAAATAACTGGCTGGCAAGTTTTACGTAAGGGGTTTCGCCGCAGCCGGCGCAAGCGCCCGAGAACTCAAACAGTGGTTCGAGGAATTGCGAGTCTTTTATTTTATCAACTTTAATAAGTTTTCTATCGAGTTCAGGAATTTCGAGGAAGTAATCCCAGTTTGCTCTTTCCTCTTCTCTAATCGGCATTTGTTCAGCCATATTAATTGCTTTTAATCGTGTTTCTTTTTTATTCTTAGCAGGGCAAACATCAACACAAAGAGCGCAGCCTGTGCAGTCTTCAACAGCTACCTGCAGCGAGTACAACATGTTTTCGCCGTAATCTTTCGATCTGAACTTTGTAGCCTTGAATGTTTCCGGTGCGTTTACAAGAAGTTTTTCATCATAAATTTTTGCTCTTATTGTTGCGTGCGGGCATACAATAACGCATTTGTTGCATTGAATACACGTTTCCATATCCCATACCGGTACGTCAAGCGCTATATTTCTTTTTTCCCACTTTGTGGTTCCCAGCGGGTAAGTGCCGTCAATAGGCATTTTGCTTACGGGAATCATATCGCCCTTACCGGCAATCATTTGCGCGGTAACCTGGTGAACGAAGTCGGGAGCGTTTGCAGATACAGGCGGCTGAAGTTTCATTTTGCTCGTTGCTTCTGCCGGTATATCAACTTTGTGGAGATGTGCAAGCGTCTGGTCAACTGCGGCATAGTTCATCTGAACTATTTTATCGCCTTTTAAGCCGTATGTTTTTTTAATTGATTTTTTATCAACTCAATGGCTTCTTCTTTTGGGAAGATGTTTGAAATGGCGAAGAAGCATGTTTGCATAATGGTGTTAATTCTTACGCCCATACCTGTTTTACCGGCTACCTCGTATGCATCGATAACGTAAAAATTCATTTTTTTGTTTATTAGGTCATTCTGAACTTTTTCAGGTAATGTGTCCCAAACTTCTTCTTTCGATGCTTTGGTATTCAGCAGGAATGTTGCGCCTTCTTTTGCGTCTTCCAGCATATCCATTTTATCTAAGAAGCCTTGCTGGTGGCATGCTATAAAATGAGCTTTGTTTATCAAATAAGTTGATTTGATTTCTTTAGGTCCGAATCTTAAATGAGATGTAGTTGTAGAACCGGATTTTTTCGAATCGTAAACAAAATAACCCTGAGCGTAATAATCCGTTCCTTCGCCTATAATTTTTATTGAGTTTTTATTTGCGCCAACTGTTCCATCTGCGCCCAAACCATAAAATTTACCTCTAAAGGTTTCTTCTGATTCAACTGAAAAATCAGCGTCAAATTCCAAGCTTGTGTGGGTAACGTCATCAATAATACCAATTGTAAAATGATTTTTGGGTCTATCTTTTTTCAACTCGTCATAAACCGCTTTAACCATTGCGGGGGTAAATTCTTTTGAAGAAAGTCCGTAACGCCCGCCGATAATTTTAGGATATGCAAACGGAAGATCGCCGGTAACGTGCATCTCGGATATTGCATTTACTATATCAAGATATAACGGTTCGCCCGATGAGCCGGGTTCTTTTGTTCTATCAAGTATTGCAATCGATTTTGTTGTGGCAGGTAAAGCCTCAATAAAATGTTTTATCGAAAACGGTCTGTACAACCTAACTTTGAGCACACCTAGTTTTTCTTCTTTGTTAACAAGATAATCTACTGTTTCCTCTACAGCTTCTGCACCGGAACCCATTAGGATAACTATTCTTTCAGCATCCGGCGCGCCATAATATTCAAATAGATGATACTGGCGACCGGTTAACGCTGCAAATTTGTCCATTTGTTTTTGAACAATAGCGGGACAAGCATCATAAAACGGATTTACAGTTTCTCTTCCCTGGAAAAAAACATCGGGGTTTTGCGCTGTACCGCGCATAACCGGATTATCGGGGGAAAGACCTCTTTTGCGATGTGCAAGAACGAGATCGTTATTTATCATCGCTTTCATATCATCTTTTGTTAATTCTTCAATCTTCATTACTTCGTGGCTTGTACGGAAGCCATCAAAAAAGTGAATAAACGGTATGCGCGATTCTAATGTAGCTGCTTGTGCAATAAGTGCAAGGTCCATAACTTCCTGTGCGGTATTCGATGCTAAGAGAGCAAAGCCGGTAGAGCGTGTTGTCATAACATCGCTATGGTCGCCAAAAATTGACAATGCCTGAGCCGCAACTGAGCGGGCGGAAACGTGAAATACTGTTGAGGTTAATTCACCGGCTATTTTGAACATATTGGGAATCATCAAAAGAAGACCCTGTGAAGCAGTAAATGTAGTTGTTATTGCACCTATTTGGAGTGCTCCGTGTACTGAACCGGAAGCGCCGCCTTCACTTTGTAGTTCGCTTACCGAGGGAATCATACCCCAAATATTTTCTTTTTTTACGGCAGCCCACTCGTCGCACCACTCTCCCATATTGGAAGATGGGGTGATTGGATATATAGCAATTACCTCATTTGTATTAAATGCCACATATGCGGCTGCTTCGTTTCCATCAATAGTTACTTTTCTTCTATCCATTTTTTTTCCAATTATTTAAATAAAACAAACTTATTGCCTATACAAAATCACTGTAAATTGCCAAAAACTATACCAAGCTCAAACTCCAAAAAACGGGT
>JAIOIM010000483.1 GCA_019912505.1 Ignavibacteriaceae bacterium | reverse complement strand
TATCTCAAATTGAATTGTTGACCTTTTTAAATCAGATTCATCCATTTTATTAAAGATATTTTTTAATAACCTCTTCAACACTCGCAAGCGCCGCGGGAATTCCATCAACATCTTTACCGCCGGCTGTTGCAAGATGCGGTCGTCCGCCTCCGCCTCCGCCAACCATCTTTGCAAGATCGCCGACAATTTTACCCGCAGAGAGTTTTTTACTTTTTACAAGATCATCGGTAACAACAGCTATAATGCCGGCTTTATCTTCAACTTTTGCAAACAAAACACCTACGCCGCTTTTTAGCCGGTTGCGAAGTTCATCGCCGAATGATTTTAGCTCATCCATATTCTCGGCATCAACATCGCCTTTGTAAATCGGGAACCCTTCTAACTCTTCTTTGTTTTTTAGGATGATCTCAATTTGTCCAAGTTTTGCGTTGAATTTTAGAACGGCAATTTCTTTTTCAAGTTGACGTTTTTCATCATGCAAAGCGGTTACTTTATCATCCTGATGTTTAATTTTATCGAGCTGTTCGTATATGTAGTTTTCTGTTCCCGCGCCGGTAACAGCCTCTACTCTTCTTACGCCGCTTGCAATGGATGCTTCGTTTATTATTTTGAACAAACCAATTTGCGATGAATTATTTACATGCGTTCCGCCGCAAAACTCAAGTGTAAAATCGCCGAATTGAACAACATTAACTTTATCGCCGTATTTATCGCCAAAGAACATTAGCGCACCCATTTTTTTTGCGTCATCAAACGGAATAGCGCGATGGTGATTTAATTGAATATTTTTACGGAGTTGTTCGTTAACTATTTTTTCCGCACGAACTAATTCTTCTTCACTCATTTTTGCAAAATGGGTAAAGTCGAAGCGCAGCCTGTCGGGACCAACATAAGAACCTGCCTGCTGAACGTGAGTGCCGAGAACAGTTCTTAATGCTTTGTGTAGAAAATGTGTCGCGGTATGGTTACGCATAATATTCCAACGGCGTTCGGCATCGACTTCAATATTTACTTCATCGTTTTTATGGATAAATCCGGCTCCGCCGTCAACCACGTGGATAACTTTATTTTCAATTTTTAATACATCAACTACATCAAATGTTTTACCTTTAATTGTTAATTTTCCGTGGTCGTCAATCTGTCCGCCTGCTTCAACATAAAAAGGTGTTTTATTTAGTACAACAAGCGCAGCAGCATCTTCATCTTTTACACCAATTACTTTTGCCGATGCAGACAACTCATCATAACCCGCAAACTCTGTCGGCGCATCATCATCAATATTAAAAGCACTCAAATCGTTTTCGTTTATTGTAAGCGCAGCAAATTTATCTTTTGATGCTTCACGGGCGCGGGTTTTCTGTTCGTCCATTAATTTATTAAAGCCGGCTTCATCTATTGTAAAACCCTGCTCTTGAGCCATTACATTTGTTAAATCAACCGGAAAGCCGAATGTATCGTACAAACGAAAAACTTCATCGCCGGGGATGATTTTTTTGTTTTCTTTTTTTAGCTGTGCGGTAATAATATCAAACAATTCTATACCGCGGTCTAAAGTTGCGTTAAAACTTTCTTCTTCGGCTTTGATAACTTTTTTTATGTACTCTTTCTTTTCAACTATTTCCGGGAATACTTCACCCATCGTAGCCGATAAAACATCAACAAGTTTGTAGAAGAATGGTTTTTTTAGATTTAGTTTTCTGCCGTAACGTGCGGCTCTTCTTAAAATTCGGCGCAGTACGTAACCGCGCCCTTCATTGCCCGGCACTGCGCCATCGCCAATTGCAAAAGTTAACGTGCGTATATGGTCGGCAATAACCCTCATGGCTATACCGTTCTTGTCATCCTCATATTTTATCCCGCTTATTTTTGATATTTCATTTATCAGCGGCATAAACACATCGGTATCGTAATTTGATTTTTTATTCTGCATAACCGCGCAAACGCGTTCGAAGCCCATTCCGGTATCAACATGTTTTGCAGGCAGCTCGTGTAATTTACCGTTTTCATCCCGATTGTATTGTATAAAAACAAGATTCCATATTTCTATACACAACGGCGAACCGGCGTTAACAAGCGATGCGTCATCGGGGTTATCGCTTAGGTTTATATGAATTTCGGAACATGGACCGCACGGACCGGTTTCACCCATTTCCCAGAAATTATCTTTTTCATCAAACTTCAGAATATGGTCGTGTTTAATATCGGTTACGGTTTTCCACAATTCCATTGCTTCATCATCATCGCGGTAAACTGTTGCGTAAAGTCGTTCTTTCGGAAGTTTCCATACTTCGGTCAGCAACTCCCACGCCCACTGAATGGCTTCTTTTTTATAATAATCGCCAAAAGACCAGTT
>JAIOIM010000482.1 GCA_019912505.1 Ignavibacteriaceae bacterium | reverse complement strand
TGTCTACTGTTGGATTTACATTAGGGAAGTATGTTAAAAACCAAAGTATTATTGAAAAACCGACAATAATTGGTCCTGCTTTTTTTAAATAAATTTTTGCAGAATGATAGGTATTTATCAAAACTACTTTTACCTGTGGTTTTCTGTAAGCAGGCAGTTCGAGTATAAAGGAGGAGTTATCTTCTTCTTTTACAATTTTGTTTTTAAATTTGTTGGCAATACCTGCAATAACAACCGAACTTATTATACTGAAAATATATATAGTAGCTAACGCAATACCACCGAGCCAGAGTTTATCGGTTGGAATTAAAAATGCTAGCAGCAGCGCGTACACGGGAAGCCTGGCACTGCAGCTCATCAAAGGAATTATAAATATTGTAAGGAGTCTTTCACGCCTGTTCGGGATTGTTCTGCTTGCTAACATTGCAGGTATAGCACAAGCGAAGCCTGACAACATGGGAACAAACGATTTACCGTTTAATCCAATTTTTGATAACGGCTTATCTATTAACATTGCGCCTCTTGCAAGGTAACCGGTATCTTCCAATATTCCTAGGATTAAAAACAGAATGATAATTTGCGGTACAAAAACCAATACAGAACCTGTGCCGCTTATAATCCCGTTTGCCATCAAATCGCCATACCAAGTAAATCCGAAAGTTGACAAAGTTGTTGTAGATAAATAGCCGAATAATTTATCAATCCAATCCATAAATGGAGCTGCCAACCAGAAAATAGATGTAAAGGTAACCGCCATTATCAGAAAGAAAAAAAACAAACCCCAATATTTGTGAAGTAAATATCTATCAATTTTTAAAGTGGTGTTATCAGGTAAGTGGCTTCTCAATTTTTTAACAACCGGCTGATTGAGTATCGCTAATTCTTTTTGTGCTTTTTGAAGATTGATGTTTGGCAGTCCGTATGGTTTTATGGCACTCAAAACATTTTGTTCAATAATTTCAATTTCGCCGTATGAATGGATGAGTCTATCCATTTCAAGATCGCAACAGTAGGGAAGTGGTTCAAGTTTAAAATCACTTTGTGCAACCGATTGCTCAACAGCTTTTAGTAATAAATTAATTCCCGCACCGGTGCGTCCGTCAACCGAAATAATTTTGCACCCAAGTTCTTTTTCTAATCCATCAACTGAAAGTTCTAATCCTCTTTTTTTCAAAAGATCGACCATAGTAAGAGCAATGATAACAGTAAATTTTGATTCTATTAGCTGCCTTGCCAATAAAAGATGACGTGAAAGCTGACTTGCATCAACCGTGACTATTATTACATCAGGAGTTCCGAGAATCGGGTGAGCATATAAAGCTTCTACAGAAACTTTTTCATCAGGAGAACTTGGGGTTAAACTTACAATACCAGGTGAATCGAGAAGATTTGCAGAAAAACCAAATTTTGTTTGAAACCTTCCAACCGAGTATTCAACAGTAGCACCGGGGTAATTAGCAGTTTTGAAATTTTGCCCGCTTAGATAATTAAAAAGTGTAGTCTTTCCAGAATTTGGCGGACCGACCAATGTAACAAGCGGGATTTTCGTCACTAAAGCAGGTTTCATGCAACCTTAATACAATCAGCTTCATTTTTCCGAATAGCTATAAGCGTACCTCTTACAGCGAAAGCAAGGGGATCATTGAACGCCGATTTTGAAACTAGTTCAATCTCCTGACCCGGTGTAAAACCGAATTCAAGTATCCTTCTGCACGAAGGATGGTTTCCATCTAATTTATTTATAATGGCTTTTTCGCCAAACTTTAATTCAGAAGCCGATTTCATATTTACCGCAATTGAAAAATTATTAAG
>JAIOIM010000481.1 GCA_019912505.1 Ignavibacteriaceae bacterium | reverse complement strand
TATCAATATTATTTACTGCTTTACTATTTTTTGCGGGATGTGGAGAGAATAGCAAAAATGAACCCGTTACAGATAACGCAAGTCAGAATGAATATGCATTTGACAGCACTGCTTTAAAGACGGAAACCGCCGAGAACCCTAATCAATCGTTTTTCTTACGCTACAAATTAAATAAAGGGGAAAAAGTCCGCTACCGCGTAACAAGTATTATGGAAAACAAACAGCACATTGTTGCCGATACTGTGATGGATCAGAATGTAAAACAAACAGTTGTTTACTTGTTGGATGTAGAGCCTATCGATGTTGACGCTGACAGTGTTACTGAAATTAAAATGACTATTAAATCTATTAAAGTTAATGCCATGGCTAATCAAGAAGCATTCTCTTTTGAAACATCAACAACAAAAGACACCGCTGAAATTAAAAAGTTTGCTGAGTACGCAGCCTTAGCCAACAATCCTTTTTCTTTAAGATTAAGTAAACTTGGTGAAGTGCTTGAAGTTTTTCGCGCAGATAAAATTGTAAACCAATATTTGCAAATTAAAGGTTATGCTGATTCTCTAAATGCCGACGATAAAGTAGCTGTCCGCAGCCAGATTATTACAACAGGGCTAAAACCTGTGCTTACCCAAATATTCCGGGAACTGCCGCAGAAGATGGTAGCAAAGGACAGCGTGTGGTCATTTGCACAACCAAGTTCAAGATTATTGGTTTTTCAGATAGATGCAACTACTGTTTACAAAATCACCGGTCTTGAAAAATTAGATGCAGATATTATTGCAGTCTTTGACGCCTCATTGAAAACAAAAGTTGAAGGCAAAACAAAATATTCAGAACGCGGCGTTGATTATGATTTTAAGAAACCAGTAACTACTGCAACCGGTAAGGTTTATTTTGATGTATCAAACGGGATGATATTAAAATCAAAAACAGATATTTCTATACTTATGTCGAATACTATGGAAATGAATTCCCCAAAAGGGAGAATGAATGGGAGCCAAACGGAAAATCAAAAAATAATTTATATCGTTGAAAAACTTTGATTTCGTTTATATTTTTTTTGCTCTAACATCAAAGCAATTTTTTTTGAATGCTTAGGTTATATGTATTACAGCTACTTAGCCTAAGCATTTTTTAACCCAATACATTTAGAAACAACTCTCGATATTGAAGTACAAAATTGCTCCCTTTTTTTATTTTGATTTTTTTATCGAAGAGTAATTTTATCGCCTCCTTTTAAAGGCTGTGTCAGTATTCAAACAAAACCGTTGTCCAAAGGACACCTACGGAGAAACGGTTGATAAGCCTATTTTTTTCATTAACACCTCGATTAATCGAGTTGTTAATGAAATCTTATTCAAGATTTGAACCGTTTTACTTGTGCGCTGCGGCGTAAGGTTTCTATTTGGTAATTTTTATTCTATACAATCTTAGATAATTAAAAACCATGACTTTCACACAACCTCTATTTAGCGGGGCTATTTATTTACAGTTTCTGCGTAACGTGAGATAATAAATTAAAATATTTTACAGGAATACTTTTTATGCCGAGCATCATACATACCGAAAAACATTTTACATCGAGTGATTCCGTTAGAGACGTAGTTATTGGAATGGCGGACGGCTTAACAGTTCCATTTGCTCTTGCCGCTGGGCTGACAGGTGCAGTTGCTACAAGTTCAATTGTAATTACCGCAGGGTTTGCTGAAATAGCTGCCGGATCGATAGCGATGGGTCTTGGCGGTTACCTTGCTGCAAAAAGTGATTATGAACATTACTTTAGCGAAAAGCGGCGCGAAGAAATGGAAGTGATTGAACTCCCTGATGAGGAAAAGAAAGAAGTTTCCGAAGTATTTAAAGGATATGGTTTATCCGATGATGAAATAAAACCAATACTTGACAAATTTGAAAAGAACCCTAAAAGCTGGGTCGATTTTATGATGAAATATGAATTGGGGCTTGAAGAGCCGGATACAAAAAGAGGTTTGAAAAGCGCGCTGACAATTGCAATTTCGTATATATTCGGCGGGCTGATTCCACTTTCACCCTATTTTTTTGTTGATGATGTCCACAACGGTTTACGCATTTCAGCTTTCTTTACTATGGCAGCATTGTTAGTTTTCGGATACGTCAAAGGTAAGTTTACAGGGGCTAACCCAATAAAAAGCGGTATTCAAACTGTGGTTATCGGAGGCATCGCTGCCAGTGTAGCTTTCCTCCTTGCAAAATATCTTTCATAAAAATTTTTACTGAAATATTTGAAAGCAATTGGGTAGTCTCAAAAGCAAAATTTTAAGGGTGCCCAAAATTTAAAAACCCGGATTTGCAAAAAGTAAATCCGGGTTTTTAAAACTAATTTTAAAAGAACAACATTAAACAGCAGCGGGTTTAGATTTCTCTTTTATTTCCTGTACCACTACCTTTATACCTTCTACACGGAGTACAAGTATTTTCCTTCCGCGTTCAATATAATCCCACTCGGCAACCACATCATATTTTTTACCGTTGAATTCTGCAGAGCCAGCGGGTCGCAGGGTAGTCAACGCTATTCCTTCTGCACCAACCAAAGACAACTCAGAAGGATGCGAAACAAATCCTTGATCGGCAGTTTCTGTTTGAACTAAAACAAGCCGGTTAAAAATTGAGCTCTTTGGTAAAAATTTTGCCAGAACAAAAATACCCGCTAACGAAAATAATAACGCACCCGCAAGTTGTATTATTGCAACCGAAATCATTTCATAATCAACAAGCGGTCCGGAAGAAATAAGTGATAAAAATAAAGAGACAATAACAAGTATAATTCCGCCAACTCCTGCGATGCCGAAACCGGGGATAACAAAAATTTCGAGCACAATTAAAACGAGACCAATAACAAACAAAATAATTTCGAACCCGGAAGCTAATTCTAAAATATATGATGAGCCAAAAAATAAGGTGAGTGCTATTAACCCGGCAGTGCCCGGCAAACCCCAGCCCGGTGTTTTGATCTCTGCAAACAAACCGAAAAATCCGATCATAATTAAAATTGATGAAACAATAGTATTATTCAGAAACCGGACAACCCCTTCCGCCCAGTTAGAATCAACCTTAACAACTTCAGCCCCTTTCAGATTGAATGCTGCAAGAACGCCATCCAAATTGCTTACTATTGTATCGGCAATGCCGTATTCTCGCGCTTCTTTCGATGTTAAAGTAATTAACTGTGTGCTGTCAACTAAACCATCAACAGCAAATCTTTCATCAACCATTCCTTGTGCAATGTCAGTTCGTCTTCCATTTCTTTCGGCTGTAGAACGCATCTCGCCGCGCATATATGATTGATACTTCTCCCCCACTTTTTTACCTGCCTGATCAACTACGGTTGCAGCGCCAATTGATGACCCGGGAGCCATTGCAATTTTT
>JAIOIM010000480.1 GCA_019912505.1 Ignavibacteriaceae bacterium | reverse complement strand
GGGTCCGAATCATAAACACCGTCAACCCTGGTTCCTTTGATGATGATGTCCGCCTGAATTTCAACTGCCCTTAATGATGCAGCAGTATCTGTGCTAAAATATGGAAGTCCAGTACCAGCACCGAATATAACCACTCTCCCTTTTTCAAGATGCCGAATGGCTCTTCTTCTTATATAAGGCTCAGCAACCTGTTCCATACTTATTGCGCTCATCAACCGGGAGTAAACCCCTTGCTGCTCAATTGCATTTTGCAGCGCAAGCGAGTTTATCATTGTAGCAAGCATTCCCATATTATCGCCGGTTACACGGTCAATGCCCTGGTCGCTGGCGCTTAAGCCGCGATATATATTTCCGCCGCCAATTACTATTCCAATCTGTACACCGGTTTTGCTTGCCTTCTTTACTTCCTCGGCAAAATATTTCAAAACATTGTTATCTATTCCAAAACCCTTTTGCCCCATAAGCGATTCACCGCTCATTTTAAGAAGAATTCTTTTGTATTTTAACTCGCTCATAATTTTCCTTTCGCAAAAGTTTTTTGCCGGCTGGTTAAATATAAAATAAGGTCTTAATAAAAATTAAGACCTTTTTACAAAAAGCTTATTGAGCTTTATTCTCGTCGCCAAGATGATATCTTTTAAACATAACCAACTTAACATCGGCAGTATGTTTTTGGTTAAAATCTTTTATCAAATCGCCAATTGATTTAGCATTATCTTTTATATAAGCCTGTTCGGACAAGCAGTTTTCTTGATAAAATTTTGCGATTTTTCCATCGGCAATTTTTTCAAGAATATGCTCAGGTTTACCTTCTTTACGGGCAATTTCTTTATATATATCTATTTCTTTTTCAATAACATCGGTCGGAACTTCTTCTCTGAAAACACAAATAGGTTTCATTGCAGCAACTTGCATTGCGGTGTCTTTTCCTATTTCGTAAAGTTCATCTTTTGCATCTTTTACGTTTGCAAATTCAACCAACACACCAAGTTTTGAGCCCGGATGGATATAGTCAACAACCAAACCATTCTCAGCATTTACAATTGTGAATCGGGAAATTTCGCATTTTTCGCCGACTTTTCCCATCACTTCGTCAAGTTTGTCTTTAACGGAGGGAACCTTTTCTAATAAATCTTGGGGTGTTGCCGGATTATTTTCAAATATAGCTTCTAAAACATAGTTAGTAAACTGTGTAAAATCATTACTGTTAGCAACAAAATCGGTTTCGCAGTTTACTTCAACAACAACAGCCTTTGTTTTATCATCGGATAGTTTTGTTAAAACCACACCTTCGGTTGCCGTTTTTTCTGCGCGTTTAGCTGCAACAGCAGCGCCTTTTTTGCGGAGTATTTCAATTGCTTTCTGAAAATCGCCGTCTGCTTCGGTAAGGGCTTTTTTACAGTCCATCATACCTGCACCGGTTTTTTTTCTCAGTTCATTAACTTGTGCGGCGGTAATAGCCATTTTCTATTTCCTTCTCTCTTATTTTTCAGAAGATTCGGCTGGTGCCTCATCTTGCTTGGGTTCTTCTTTTTTTTCTTTCACTTCCCTATTTTCTTTAGGTTTTCTTCTAAATTCCCTGGCTTCTTTTTCTTCTTTTCTTTCTTCTTCTCTAACTTTTCTTCCTCTTTCGGCTTCTGCTGCTTCTTCGGCTTTCAGCTCTTTTGCTTTTGCTGCACCTTCAAGTGTGGCATCGGCAACGTAGGTGATGATAAGTTCAATTGTTTTAACAGCATCATCGTTTGCAGGAATTACAAAATCAATCGGATCAGGATCGCAGTTTGTATCAACTATTGCAAATACCGGAATTCCAAGCCGCTTGGCTTCTTTTACAGCAATTGATTCTTTTTTAATATCAACAACAAACATTGCACCGGGTAGCCTCGTCATGTTTTCAATACCTTCGAGAACTTTTTTTAGTTTATCTTTTTCCCTTGTTAAAAACAAACGTTCCTTTTTTGTTATTTTTTCAAACGTGCCGTCTGTTTCCGATTTTTCAATGGTATGAAGTCTTTTTATACTTTTTCTTATAGTTGAAAAGTTTGTAAGCATTCCGCCAAGCCATCTTTCGCTTACCCAGTGTGCGTCACATTTTCTTGCTTCAACTTCTAAAATATTCTTTGCTTGTTTTTTAGTACCGACAAAAAGAACTTTTTTACCTTCGGAAGCAATAGCTGTTAGTGCTTCGGCTGCTTTTTCAAGTTCAAATAAAGTCTTCTTTAGGTCGATGATGTGAATCCCATTTTTTTCCATGAAGATGTAAGGCTTCATTTTAGGATTCCAGCGGCGGGTTAAATGCCCAAAGTGAGCACCCGATTCAATGAGATTCATTAAATCAATTTTTTTCATTTTGACTCCTGTTTAGTCTTCTACTTCCGTCATTTTTGCCTTTAATCCCTTTTTATGCGGGACACAGGAGGCAAATCAGGAAGTATGTATGATTGTTATAGTTATTTAAAAAATTATCTCTTAGAGAACTGGAATCTCTTACGAGCTTTCGGCTGTCCGTATTTTTTACGCTCAACCATTCTCGGATCTCTTGTAAGCATTCCTTCAGGTTTCAGTTTCAGTCTGTACTCAGGGTTAATATCTAAAAGTGCTCTTGCAATGCCAAGACGGATAGCTTGCGCTTGACCTGTGGTACCGCCGCCTCTAACATTAGCTCTAATATCATATTGACCTTCGTTGTCAGTCAATTTAAGAGGAGTTAAAATATCCTCTCTGCTAAGGAGCATCGGAAAGGCATGTTCAAATTCTTTTCCGTTAACGGTAATTTTACCGCTGCCGCTTTTCAAAATTACTCTAGCTGTTGATGTTTTTCTTCTGCCTATAAAAATTTGGTCAGCCATTTATTCTCCGATAAAAAAACTTAATGATTCAGGTTTCTGCGCTTCGTGTGGATGAATTTCATTGGCATAAACTTTTAATTTTTTTATAAGTTTTTTACCAAGCCTTGTTTTAGGCAACATTCCTTTTACAGCATTTTCAATAACGAATTCCGGCTTCTTAGCCATAACTTCGCTAAAACTTCTTACCTTTAAACCGCCCGGGTAACCGGAATGGTGGGCGTATGTTTTCATTTGTTCTCTTTTGCCGGTCATTCTAACTTTATCGGCATTTATAACAATTACAAAATCGCCTGTATCCATATTCGGTGTAAAAACAGCCTTATTTTTACCACGGATTACACTTGCAACATGCGTGGCTAGACGTCCTAAAACCTGATCCTTTGCATCAACAATGTACCATTTCCGGTCAGCGTCTTCAGCTTTTACAAACTTTGTTAATTTCTCCTGCTTCACAATTAATTTCCTCCGAAACCAAAAAACTTTTTACTAAAGAGGCGAAAAATAATCTACTGTAGTTAGAAAGTCAAGGAATGTGATGCTTAATGGTGAGTAAAGATTTATTTTACCACTAGAATAATGTATTAAATAAAAATAAAGGCTGTTTCAGCGGTTTACTGAAGCAGCCAAAAATTTATTTCATCTTCATACTGCCCATTCCGGGGATTTCCATTTTATGGTAACCGGCAGGCGCTTTGAATAAATCGGAGCTTAAAGATGTTTTTTCTACCTTTGTAACTTCCATCTTACTCTCCACATTTCCCTTTGCATCTTTTTCCACTACTTGCATCGGGAAAAAGCTTTTACCTTCAAATTCTTTTTGCCAGGCTGGTCCATCATTTCCGCCCATCGGATTCTGAGCAAAAAAGAAATTGCCTAATTCTTCTGTAACCCAAGCTTCAATGTTGCGGTTATTATCATTCATTACCCATTTTTCGCAAGTGTAACCGTTTATTTTTTTTGTTTCACCTGTTTTTTTCATTTCATCCATCGATTGTTTTTTCTTGAGATTACTCTCCGACTTATTTTTACCCTTTTTTCCGTTATCTAATTCCATATACATTTTTTGCGATGGAATAACAACTATCATTTTTTTAGCTTTGTTGTCCATTATGACAGCTGATGCCTCACCATCTTTTACTTCTATACGAATTTTATCCCCTTTCATCAGGTAATCCATAGAAGTCTTTTGTCCGGCTGCTTCTATGGTCATAGCCAATTTTCCTTCAAATCCTTTTTGCGGAAATACAAAAAGCGTTGCGGAAAAGAGAATTAAAACCGTAAGTAATTTTTTGGTAACCATTTTTTATCCTTTCATCTAATTAAATAATTTATTTCCAAACTTAAATGTTTTTATCATCCCGAAAAATTCTTTTTGAAACATCAAAAAATTCTCCCTTCCAATTACAATTAATTTAAGACTAAAATCCTGATCGTCATCAGTACGAAAATAAAATATTTGCGTAACCTGCCCGGAAAGTTCTTCGGGCTGATTGTAAAATGCGTTGTAAAAATCGGTTTCCAATGTATCGGTAAACCGCTTTGCGTTAAATAAATATTTTTCCTTAACCTCCAAAAAAACATACGGCGGCGTATTATATTTTTTACTTGTCGACCAGAATGAAACGGCATCTAATTTTCCTTTTACATTCTGATCCACAAAAGTCCAACCGGCAGGATAACGGATTCTAACATTCCTCGTTGGTTCACTATAAATTTGTTTTAGTGAAGTTGTATCCGCCTCCGTAGGATTTAATGAATAATAAACCGGCGGTGTATCAACTTGCTTTTTTTCATTTTCAACGGGTTTCGTTTTCGTTAGTTCTTTTTTCTTTTCAGCAATTGACTCTTCACTTTTTCCTATATCTTCATCTTTAGATTCAATCTGCTGGTAGTCTAACATTACTGAACTTGACTGAGGACTCCGGTAATAAAAGTTCATAAACATCCCGCCGAGTAAAAATCCTAAAATA
>JAIOIM010000479.1 GCA_019912505.1 Ignavibacteriaceae bacterium | reverse complement strand
AGAATTAGCTGAGCGGTTCGGTTTTAAGTTTTCACCGGAAGTTCCTATTGTCGGTATAATATCACGCCTTAACGATGGTAAAGGAATGGATTTAATTCAGGAAGCATTTCCCGAGATGATGAAGATGAATCTTCAAATTGTTCTGCTTGGCAACGGTGATAAAAAATACCATTCTTTCTTTGAAAAAATGAGCATCAAACATCGCGAAAAATTTGCATGTTACCTTGGATTTAATGATGAACTTGCTCACCTGATTGAAGCCGGTTCCGATATTTTCTTGATGCCAAGTAAGTATGAACCTTGCGGCTTGAACCAAATGTACAGTCTGATATACGGAACGGTACCTATTGTTAGAGAAACAGGCGGTTTAGCTGATACTGTTATTAAGTTCGATGAAAAAACAGAAGAGGGAAATGGATTTTTGTTCAAGAAATACACTTCCGCTTTGATGCTTAAAGAATTAAAAAGCGCGCTGAAATATTTTGATGATAAAAAACTTTGGCAAAAAATTATGAAAAACGGGATGAAGTCAGACTTTAGCTGGCATTCATCCGCAAAAAAATATATCGACTTGTACCGCACTATTTTGAACAACGGGCACTGATGACCGCAGCCATTTTTCTTGACAGAGACGGTACATTGAACGAAGACCCGGGATATTTAGGCAACCCGGATAAAGTAATTCTTTATCCAGGTACCGGAAAAGCCTTGTCAAATTTTAAAAAACAATTAGGGTTTAAATTTATTGTTATCTCAAATCAATCGGGTATTGCAAGGGGTTTAATATCTATTGAAAACGTGGAAGCTGTTAATAAAAAAATTAACGTGCTTCTTTCCAATGATGATGTACAGATTGATGCATTTTATTACTGCCCTTATCATCCAGAGTTTAGCGAAATTGAAAAGTGCGGATGCCGTAAACCATCACCCGAGATGGTTTTTTACGCCGCCAAAAAAGAAAATATTGATTTAACGCATTCCTATTTTGTGGGCGATTCAATTTCAGATATAGAATGCGGTATTAACGCCGGCTTAAAAACCGTACTTGTTAAAACCGGCTGCGGAAAGGACAGTATTTATAGGTTGCAAAAGGAAAATAAATTTCCAACTTTTGTCGCCGATAATATTTCTGATGCGTGTAATTTTATTTATAACGATTTTAAGGGAGACATATTTGTTTCACAATAAGGTTCTTTTATTGATAGCTGCAATAACGGCTTTCCTGTTCATATCTTGCAGTGACGATCCTTCTTCTATTGGCGCCGATTTATTGACCTCCGATAAGTTAGACGTTAAAGTAATTAATTCCTTTGATGATTCGCTCGCACAACAATCAAAATATATTAAAAGAATTATTTCTCTGGGTGCATCTCCAAAGCTGCTTGTTGGTAAAACAAACGAGTTGGAGGCGGTTACATTGTTACGCTTTAATTTTATATCGCTTGCAGAGTCATTAAAAACAGCTATAAAAAATAGCAGTATTACCATTGCATCCGCCGATGTTGAATTAACACCAAATTATACTTTTAATACAAACTCTACCCCTTTCGATTTCTCGATTCATAAAGTAACAAGTAAATGGTCAAGCGTAGGTTTTTCATCAGATAGCTTAAGCAGTCTGGCTTACGATCCAACCAATGCCGCTTCTAACCTATACGTTACCGACTCAATTATTACGTTTGATATTGATAAACAAGTTGTAATGGAGTGGCTACTTGCCGCAGCCGATACAGCGATACCGGTAGATAACGGGATGTTTTTAAAACCGGAATCGGTTTCGGGCATCAGGGGCGTTCAAGCAGTTGCATCAACCAACGCCAATATTCCACGGCTTAATGTAACTCTTGTTACAGCCAATTCTGATACCGCCGTTGTTTATTTTACTTCCACAGCCGATATTTCTGTTGTTACTGGAATTGTCCCAGTTTTAACCGATCGTTTTTTTACTCAAAGCGGGTTAATTGTTAACTCAAAACTTTGGTATGATGTTTCGGCGGTTCCGGCAACTGCGTTAATAAACAATGCCACTCTAAGTATCAATGTTGATACGCTTCTATCAATGACAGGCTCAACATACAATACAGCTCTCGGCGTTGCGTTTATTACTGACACTTCAAAAACATCTATAGATTCCAGTGGGTATATAATACTAAGCAGAACCGGAAATACATTTTCGGGAAATGTAACACGGTTTGCTCAGCGTTGGGCTAACGGCGATTCAAATCTCGGAATGTTGGTTTGGAATTTAGGTCAATTAGAGGGCACTGAAAAATTTGTATTTTTCGGCAGCAATTATTCTGATAGAACTAAACAACCAAAATTAGAAATCACTTATACTTATAAAAAGTCGTTATGAAATTAAAATTATTAATTATCGTTTTTATCCCTTTTTTACTATTTGCTCAGAGCAGCACTTCTTATTCGAGGTATGGAATTGGCGATGTAGAGTATTCTTTTTCAACCCGGTCCGCAGCCCTCGGCAACTTGAATGCAGCTTATAATGACGGCTTGCATTTAACTACTCTTAATCCGGCTTCATGGAATACTTTGACACGTACACGGCTTGAAGTTTCTTCAAAGTTCAATACGATATTTTTATCAAATTCAACTTCTTCAAATTATTTCGGCAATGCTGAGTTTACTGGCTTTGCCTTTGGGTTCCCTGTCAGCCAGGCATATGGTATCGGTGCGGTAATGGGGCTCGTTCCTTATTCAAATGTATCTTACGATATAAAAGAAACCTCTATTACATCCAATAATATAGAATACATTTCCAGGTATGAGGGAAGGGGAGGACTTTCGAAAGTTTTTATAGGTACTTCTTACCGTACTCCATTCGGAGTAAATTTGGGCGCCACATTTGATTATTATTTCGGAAATATTGAATATTTATCAACTATAAGTTTTTCGTCATCGGAACAACTTAAAACCGAATACAAAAAAACTTATGATCCTAAAGGTTTTGGTACTACCATCGGTTTAATAACTCCAAATCTTTCAAAGTATTTTAAATCGGAAAGCATTACTGATGTTAGAATTGGTTTAGCTGCTGCAATTGTTGGTAATTTAGCAACAGATACTATGCTTACAAAAAGATCATCTGTTGCATACGATACTTTAAGTATTGGTGCGGTGGATATGAAAGTTCCGTTGCGCTTAAACGCCGGGTTAAATGTTATTTTTAGTGAAAAGTATTTGGTAAGTTTAGATTACGCATTCCAACCATGGAGTAAATATACATTTAATGGCGCTGCTTCTGGTAATCTGCGGGATGCACAGAAGGTGAGTGCAGGTTTTGAATATAAACCAGTAAAAGGCTTAGGCGCATCGTTTTGGGAACAAATTGTATGGCGTTTAGGTTTAAGTTTCGAACAGACTCAGTATCTTGTAAATGGAACCGGTATTGATCAATTTTCTGTCAGCGGTGGTTTTGGAATGCCTATGGGAGATGAAAATTCGCTTGATATTTCTATTCAATATTCAATGCGTGGTACCACAGAGTCGAATTTGTTCAAAGAAAACCGTATTGCGCTTAACTTAGGTTTTAGTTTGGGCGAAGTTTGGTTTTTAAGACATGATAAATAATCATCATAATAAAACAAGGAATACAGTTTTGAAACGGATAATGTCATTACTTGGTATAAGCGTATTTTTAACCCTCACGTTAAACAGCGCGGTTTATTCCGAAAGTATATCCTCAAATCTAACCTCAGTCGATTCGATGGAAGTGGTTACTAAATATAGTTTATTTTCGGAGTACTATAAAAATAAAGATTTCAATAGTGCGTTACCGTATGGGTGGGAAGTAATTCAGCTTAATCCAGAAAAATTCAGTAAATGGGTTTATGGAAAAATGGAAGATGCGTTATGGCAGATGCACGATTCCGCCGATACTGCTCCTGAAGTAAAAAAAGCTATCGAAGATACTATCTTAAGCTTTTACGATATTGCAATAAAATATAATTCTGTAGAAAAAGCTTACTACCAGGCACGCAAAGCGTTTGTAGCAGAAACATGGTTAGAACTGCCTTTTGAAGAAGTAACTGCAATGTATGAAAAAGCAATTGAATATGACCCGAATATTTCGACTTATTATTATAATCATCTTGGTCAACTTTATAAATCTAAAGCGGAGGAAGACCTAGAGTATAAAACAAAAGCACTCGACTTATTCACTTATCTTAACGATCGCGAACCGGATAATCAGATATGGTCAGACGAGTTGGAATCGCTGGTTGATAATATTGATGAACTTGTAGAACTTACAAAAAAAGCCTGGTTAAATAATAAAGATGATGCAGCAAGAGCGTGGAAGTTTGCATCGCTTGCAATGAAAGCCGGCAGGTATTCCGAGGCTGTTGAAGCACTTGAGTTTTTGACACAGAAATCTCCTGAATCACTAAATTACTGGAGCCAGCTTGCAACTGCATATCAAAAAACAGATGATTTGACTAAGGCTGAGGCAACATTTAAAAAGCTGATTGAACTTGAACCGAATGAACAAGATAACTATTTAAACCTCGGTATAGTTTATAAAGATAAAGGACAACTTAGTGCAGCAAGAACTCAGTACCAAAAAGCCGCTTCGCTAAAAAACGGCTGGGGCTTGCCAATTTATTACGAAGGATTATTATACGAGCAGGCAGCGCGCAATTGTGGGTCATTCAATTTTGAAGATAAATTAGTTTACCAACTTGCTGTTGATACTTATAGAAAAGCTGCGAATACCGATCCTTCATTAACGCAGGCTCGTGATAGAGTTTCGGCTTTATCTTCATCGGTACCTACAAAAGAGGACTACTTTTTTAGGAAGTATAAATCCGGCACATCAATACCTATTTCAGGAAATTGTTATGGCTGGATTGGACGCAGCATAAGTGTTCCGTAATGAGTTTGCTTTTTGTTTTGTATAAGTATTTTTAATTTGGAAAAGGTTTTGAAGTTATACTTTGAAACCTTTTTCTGCTCTAATCACCGGTTATTTTATAACAATATTATAGAAATTATATGAACTCACAAATAGAAAAAGATAAAGAGATATCAAAGATTCTCAATTTAGAAATCAACAGACAACTCGATAACCTTGAATTAATAGCATCGGAAAACTTTGTAAGCCCAGCCGTACTTGAAGCAGCCGGTTCCGTTTTAACAAATAAATATGCCGAGGGTTATCCCGGTAAACGTTACTACGGCGGATGCGAGTTTGTGGATCTGGCAGAAGATGTTGCGCGCGAAAGATTAAAAAAATTATATGATGCGGAGTATGTAAATGTTCAGCCGCACAGCGGTTCGCAAGCTAATATGGCTGTTTATATGACCCTCCTAAAACCCGGCGATAAAGTTTTAGGTCTTAGTCTTGCTCACGGTGGACATCTAACGCACGGTTCCCCTGTTAATTTTTCAGGACAATTATATAACGCAGTTGGTTATACATTAAACCGCGAGACAAAGCAACTTGATTATAATTTAATTGAAGACATGGCAAAAAAAGAAAAACCTAAAATGATTATTGCAGGTGCAAGCGCTTATTCACGCGAGTGGGATTATAAAACATTTCGCCAAATTGCGGATTCTGTGGGTGCGTTTTTTGTTTGCGATATGGCTCATCCTGCCGGGTTAATTGCAAAAGGACATTTAAACAACCCGTTGCCTTATTGCGATGTGGTTACGTCGACAACTCACAAAACTTTGCGCGGACCTCGCGGCGGTATTATTTTGATGGGTAAAGACAGGGAAAACCCTTTTGGTATAAAAACTATTAAGGGCGACCGCACAAAAATGATGTCGGAATTATTAGACAGCGAGGTCATGCCGGGGATTCAGGGCGGACCGCTTATGCACATAATTATGGCAAAAGCTGTAGCCTTCGGTGAAGCATTAGATGATAAATTTTTTAGTTACACTTCACAAGTTTTAAAAAACTCAAAACGTCTTGCTGCCAAATTAATGGATTACGGATTTGATGTTGTCTCAGGCGGTACAGATAATCATCTTATGCTTGTGGACTTGACGAATAAAAATATTACAGGAAAAGCCGCCGAAAATGCTTTGGGTGAAGCCGGTATTACTGTTAATAAAAATATGGTTCCCTTTGACGAAAGAAGTCCGTTTGTTACCAGCGGTATTCGTG
>JAIOIM010000478.1 GCA_019912505.1 Ignavibacteriaceae bacterium | reverse complement strand
TCTATTTCTTTTCGACTCATTGTCAGTGTGCCTTCCATTTTATAAGGGCTCCTTATATTATTTTTATGGTGCCCTAATTTATCTGTTTTACTGACATTTCTATCGAGTCGTATCTATGACATTTCTATTGTGCTATTACATATTTTAAATGCTTTCGCCATCATAGTTTGTTCTGTTCTTGAAATTCCATACTTTTTAGAAATTGCTTTCCATTCACTGACCTTACTCCTGATATCAATTATTATTTTCTCTGCTCTATCTTTCTTCAATCTAAAGTGCTCTGCAACTTCTAAAGCTAAATCATACTCTAACGAGTTATCACTATCCGATATATTAAGACTTAAACCGGTACCCATCTCATTTGGATTGATGTCAAACGCTGGTGATAATACCCAACCTGTTTCAGTTAAAATAAATCCGTGATTTCTTAAATGATCATCGGTATTAGAAACACTAATACTAAAAACAATTCTTTTCCATAACTCTTCAAGATCTTCATTTATTTTCGCCCCATTATTACTTAAAAATTCTGCTATCTCAAGGTAACTTGCCCCAGCATGAGAATCGGTGCCGTCAGTATACCCTAACATTGTCATTGCAGATGCAAAATGAATTCTCTGTGATTTATTTCTATCAAATCTTTTAACAAGAAATGTATGATACTGGTGGTTTGCAAATTTTTCTACTCTAGCCTCCGCAACATTTAATCCGCATCTTACCGCTAAATTGTGAACAACCATTTCCCACCCGCCGATATCTTTCAAATCATTTACACTTGGGAATTTCGCAATCCATAATTGGTCACTATCCTTTATGCTAGCTTTTGGGCGTGCACCACCAAGTGATGAACCAGGAGCCATTAAAATATTCAACCATTTTAGACTCTCAGAATCAGATATATCATCATCTCCTTCTATTCTTAAACTTGCTTCTTGTAATTCACTTATTGATGTTAATAGAGGTGCTGCAAGCGTTGTATCTTTATTTAAGAATTCCCCGTCTACTGCCTCTTTAAATCTCAGCCCACCAATTCTATTTTCATCGTGTACACCTAACAGAAAGTCAGATTCCATTAAAGTTTTTTCTTGTCTGTTTTCCTGCCTTGCGCGTATTGCTTCTCTTCTTTTCATCAATACTCTCCCCCAACGATCCGGTGATGAATCCAAAAATATCCCAAAGTTGGTTTTCTTTTCATTTAAATAATGTGGCCCGGAGAACTGTTGTAGATCCGGATCAATAACTTGTGCAAACTTTGACTTCAACCATTCTAATGAATATTCAAATGAAAATATTTCTTTACCTCTAACAATTTCGGAGTATAAAGTCCCAAACAATGTTGGAGTATTTTTTATTCCCACCCAGTCTGCAAAAACAAATATTTCATTTCGCGTTTCTTTCTTTGCCATTGTTTAATCCTTTGATTTTCTTTTCGGGGCTCTTTCTCTTATCACTAATTTTGCATCTTGCAACTTTCTACCTAATGTATCATCTGCAGCAACTTTTAGCAGATCTTCTGATAAGCCAAGCACATTTAGAACTTGAAGATACAATCCCATGCTCACACTCGGTTTTCCTCTTTCAATATCCAATAATGTTGGGCGACTAATTCCCGCTCTTTCTGCTACTTGAGCGGTGCTTAATCTTCTACGAAGTCTAGCAAGTCTTATGTTTTGTCCAAGCGTATTAAGTATTGCCAGGTTTTTAGATAATAACATTTTACAATTCCTTATAACGTAAACTATACATTACAAATATAACATCTTTTGTAAATAATTATTTACATTATTGAAATATTTTTTAAATAATATTACAAGCGTTTGAGGTTTTCTTGCGAGACGCACTTTACTAAAACCCTTGTTTATTTTTTTGATTCAGAATTAAGCAATCATTCCAAAAAAAAAACTTTAAATTTAAAATGAGTCTGGTTTAAAAAGACCAACAATTCAATTTGAGATA
>JAIOIM010000477.1 GCA_019912505.1 Ignavibacteriaceae bacterium | reverse complement strand
ATAGAACATTGTTAAAGGGGAATTCGGTAAAAATATTTATGAGGCGTTATGAAGGTAATTGCAGATTTTTGTATAGTCCCAATCGGTGTCGGGCTCTCGGTATCAAAATACGTGTCGGAGTGCGAAAAATTTTAACAGATGCAGGTTTGAAAACTAAATTACATGCATACGGCACCAATATAGAAGGAGAATGGGATGATGTATTTGCGGCAATAAAAAAATGTCATACCCGGATTCACGAAATGGGCTCACCGAGGATTTCATCAACTTTAAGGTTTGGCACACGAACCGATAGAGATCAAACAATTGAAGATAAAATTGAAAGTGTAGAAAATAAATTAAGGTTAATGCAATGAGTTATCACAACCAAATTCCGCCAACACATGATATGAGAAATAAAATAGTTCTAATTACAGGTTCAACAGATGGTATTGGACAACAAACCGCCATTGAATTAGCCAGGATGGGAGCAAAAGTTATTATCCACGGACGTACGGAAACCAAGGCGCTTGAAACTGTAGCACAGCTTTCGCAACGCATTGGTAAGGGAGAACTTGACTGGGTGGGGGGAGAGTTCACATCATTTAGCGAAGTAAAAAAAATGGCTGAGGAAATAAACAACCGTTACGATAAATTGGATGTTTTAATTAATAACGCCGGAGTATACAAGAGAGAAAAAATTATAACTACGGATGGGTTTGAAACTACTTTTCAGGTCAATCACTTGTCCCATTTTCTTTTAACAAATCTTTTGCTGGATATTCTTCAAAAGGCTGAACACCCTAAAGTTATTGTTGTTAGTTCGGTGGCGCATATGCGTGCAAAATTGGATTTTAAAAACCTTAATGCCGAAAAATCATTTGACGCTTACGGACAGTATGCCGTATCAAAACTTGCAAATATTCTTTTTGCCAAAAAACTTTCTTATAATCTTAACGGCACAGCAGTAAAGGTAAACAGTCTTCACCCCGGCGTGATTAAAACAAAATTATTAAGCCAGGGTTTTGAACTTTCCGGTAGTAAAGTCCAGTTTGGTGCTTCTATTCCAACCTTTCTCGCTGCCGATCCGCATGCTTCTGAAATAAATGGGCAGTATTTTTCAAAACATTTTGATTTGCCGGTTCTACCCTCTGAAGATGCAATGAATGAAAAATATCAAAAAAAAATGTGGGACATGAGTGAAAAGTTAACCGGCTATAAAGCACCCAAGAAAACAAGAAAAAAGAAAGCTGAAGCCTGACATCATGCCCAAAGAAATTGAATATAAGTTTACAGTTGTATCTGATGATTGGAGGAAGGGAATAAACGGAATTGATTATAAACAGGGTTATTTAAATATTGAACAGGGAAGAACTGTACGAGTTAGAATTGAAGGGGACAAGGGAAAACTGACGATTAAAGGAAAAAAGATTGGACCTGAGGGAGCGGAGTTTGAGTATAACATTCCGCTTGAAGATGCAGAATATTTAATTGAGTATATGTGTATAAAACCGCTGATTGAAAAGAAAAGGTACAAAATAGAATTTGCCGATAAAACGTGGGAAGTTGATGAGTTTTATGGTGAAAATGAAGGTTTGGTTTTTGCAGAAATTGAATTAACAGGGGCAGGTGAACCGTTTGAAAAGCCTTACTGGATTGGCAGAGATGTAACTGAAGATGTTAAATATAAGAATGCTAATCTTGTCAATTATCCTTTCCGCAAATGGAGTGAAGCGGAAAAGAAAACTCATTATTTAAAATAATAAAAGCC
>JAIOIM010000476.1 GCA_019912505.1 Ignavibacteriaceae bacterium | reverse complement strand
ACACACTTTAACTTTGTATTTGACTTAGTATCACAGAGTCTCACAAAGGAAACTCAAAGTTCCACAAAGGAAAATTGTTTTTTGCAGCTCCGTTGCGACTGACCACGCCAAGTCGGGCAGACACGGATTACACAGATTTTCACGGATAATTTATACTCTATATTTTCAACTTTCTAAGTAGCACAAGCATCTAAATTTCTACTTTAACCTTTCTCCTTTATACTGTGAACTTTCTATGCAGCACAAACTTTTCCTTCCACAAGGGCTTTAATTTTTAGTTTGAACAATGAGACGAGACAATAATTTAGAGAAAAACCGATTCAAGAATTTTTCGGCAGAAAAAAAACTTGATTTATCTATTCAACTAAGAAATTCGGCATTTGAATTAAAAAAGGCTGCATTAAAAGAATTTCATCCATCGTGGAGTGATGGAAAAGTGAATGAAGAAGTAAGAAAAATATTTTTATATGCAAGAACATAAATTATTTCAAATATTCACTGAAAAGTTTGATAAATTAAAATCACCTTACATGGTAACCGGCTCTGTAGCGTCTATTGTTTATGGCGAGCCCAGATTAACCCATGATATAGACATCGTTGTTACTATTCCCCTTCCGTTAATAGAAAAATTTCAACAGTTATTTCCAGCTGATGAATTTTACTGTCCTCCGATTGAAGTTCTTAAAAATGAAGTTATAAGAGAAAATAGGGGGCACTGCAACATTATTCATCATACATCCGGATTTAAAGCCGATATTTATTTCGCGGGTAAAGATAATTTTCAGCATTGGGCTTTAGAAAATATAAGGGTGATTGATTTTTTAGGAGAAGCCATGCCGATAGCTCCCGTTGAATATGTTATAATAAAAAAACTTGAGTTTTATAAAGAAGGAAAAGCCCAGAAACATATAAACGATATAATATCCATTTTGGAGAATTCAAAAGAGATTATAAACTTTGATTTATTGAATAAATTTTTAGCCCAATTTGGTCTTGCCGAAGAATGGAAATTGTGCAGTTAAAGAGAAACCGCGAAGGGATTTTAGATTGGCGGATTGGATGTATGGATGAATGGATGTATGGGTCCGGAGTTTTGATGTTTCGGTTTACTCAACCTACTGCACTTTCACCTTTGTCCTTTTAACTTTATGCTTGACTCAGTGAACTCTGCGGTTGAAAAGAAACCGCAAAGGACGCAAAGAAACATTCTCGCAGATTTACGCAGATAATCTCTGAATTCATCATCTTAATAAATGCGGTTTTTGTCTTAAAGAATATTGT
>JAIOIM010000475.1 GCA_019912505.1 Ignavibacteriaceae bacterium | reverse complement strand
ATTTTATCCTGCCGTCATCAACAATTCCAACATCATTCGTCCAATAGCTCCACCAGCCTGTTTTATTGTAATACATTGCATAGTTCGGGAGCCCTTGTGCAGCCTTGCTTTTATCAAGCTGCCTGCCGAGCAATACTTTCAATTGCATACTTACCCAAGGATTAATCAACTCGTTTTTTTCAATCTTGTACATAAAATCGGCAGCGTGTAAAGCCGAAGTTTCTGTTCCTTTTATTTTTTTGTAATCGGGGTCTTCAAATTTGCGACTTAAAAATTTCCGCGTAACTTCACTTCCCTGCCAATAGTTTTCCTCAATCATTTTATTAATTGCGGGTCGGGTAGCAATATCAATCAAACAATTTGCGGCGGAGTTATCACTGCGTGTTATCATTAAATCAAGAAGGTAATTTATTGTAACTGTATCGCCGTCATTAAGGAGTGGTCTTGGGTCAAAAGATATTTCTTTTGATTTGTCAACATCATTTGGTGTGTGTACAACAAATGGCTCACTTAGTTTATGCTTTCCTTCGCTTATTTGATGAAGTACTTCGGCGGCAACATACATTTTATAAACGCTGGCAGGGTATATAAAATTTGTATAATTATAACCGCTCAAAACCGGTTCGCTTTGGTTTAAATCAATTACTGCAAACGAAATTTTTTCAATCCCGTCCTCACCTACATCGAAGTTACCGTCCAATTTCAGTTCCCTGATAATATTATTAATTTGCTCATCAAGATTTTTATCGGTTTGGTAGTAATCGGGCACTTTGGTATTTTGTGCAAAAGCTGATGATGATAGTAAAAGGAACAGCAAAAGTTTTTTCATAAAAGCTCCTTTTTAATTTTTGAAAATAATTTGAGGTTTTTATTATGATAAATATACAGATAATCGGAACAAAGAAGTGTAATGATACACGCAAAGCAGAACGGTTCTTCAAGGAGCGTGGCGCAAATTATCAGTTCCGCGATTTGAATGAAAAAGGAATTGCTAAGGGGGAGCTTAATAATATCGAACGCTCTATTTCATTAGATGAGTTGTTAGATAAAGAAGGGAAACAATATAAGAAGCGAAACCTTGCATTCATGGTATTCAGTTTAGAAGAAGAATTGTTAAACGACCCGCTTTTATTTAAGACGCCGATTGTCCGTAACGGAAAAACAGCAACGCTTGGTTATCAACCAGAAGTGTGGAAAGACTGGTTGACAAAATAGTTTTGGTTGAGTAATATTTTATCAGCACCGAACCAAGATTAGATACATAATCAGGGGGCAATACGGCATTAAAACTATGCAGGCAGATCATTATATTGAAGATTAGAATGGAAGCACAACTTAACAACGCAGTAAAAGTAGCAGCATACTTAAATGATCGCCCTAATGTTGAAAAAAGTTTATTACCCCGAATTTCTAAAAGAAGATAAACAGTATAAATATTTATACGTCACTATTTGTCAGCCGGTTCAATTTTATCTTTTGATCTTTCACCGGAAAGCCGACAGTTAATGCTATAACCGACAATCTTCTACGGTGATCGGTAGGCATCTAAAACCCGAATGATTTAGTCTTGGATATCGGGCAAGAGCTTGAGTAAGTTTAACTTTTTTCCTTTTTTTTTGATTTGAGGCACATCACTTTTACAGCCCTTCTTATTCCAATCTCAATTTCTTTTTTTTATATTACGGTTTAATTTTGCGAGAGGCATATGAAACGTTTTTCCAATTTATTAGTACTCTTATTTTTTATCCCGGTTTTGTTATTCGGTCAGCAGGATGTTAACCTTAAACAGCTTGATGATTATTTTTCCTCTGCAATTGAAAAATTTGAGATCCCCGGTGTGGCAATAGGCATAGTACAAAATGATTCTATAATTTTTGCTAAAGGATACGGAAATAATATAACGCCAAATACGGTTTTCGGCATTGCTTCAATGTCAAAGGCATTTACAGCCGCGAGTATCGGTATGCTTGTAGACGAAAAAAAAATAAACTGGGATGATAAGGTTCAAAAATATTTGGCAGATTTTACACTAAGCGATCCTTATGTATCGAGCCAATTAAATATCTCCGATATCCTCTCGCATCGTTCCGGTTTAAGAACATTTGACGGTGACCTGCTCTGGTATGGCTCCAATTATTCCCGAAGCGAAGTAATAAAAAGAATTAGAAAACTTTCGTTAAGAAATCAATTCCGCGCCGATTACGGATACCAGAATGTTATGTTTATTACCGCGGGTGAAGTAGTTGAGAAAGTTACAGGAACAACGTGGGATAACTTTGTGCACCAACGAATTTTTAAAAAACTTGGAATGAATAATAGTTCGACAAGCGTAAATGAGTTTACTGAGGGGATGGATATAGCAATACCGCACGTTGACGGAAAACCGATAAAACAAATAAACTATGATAACAGCGGACCTGCTGCTTCAATAAATTCATCGGTTTTAGATTTATTAAAATGGGCGCGAATGTGGCTAAATAACGGGAAGTGGAATGGCGAGCAAATCTTGAGCGAAGAAGTGATAAATCAAATTTTTACCCCGCGTGTAATGATGCCGGTGAAGCCTAACAATAAGTATGGAATTAATTTCCAGGGTTATGGATTCGGGTGGTTTATGTTCGATTACTCAGGTTACAAAGTGGTGCATCACGGGGGCGGACTGCCGGGCGTGCACACAAAAATTGTATTAGTGCCAGCCGCAAATTTGGGATTTGTAATTTTAACAAACCAAATTAACGGTGCAATTGATGCTTTTATGTATAAAATTCTTGATGCTTTTTTAAATAACAAAAATGTTGATTATGCAAGTCAATCATACGAAGCATATCAAAAGTATTTTACAATGCTGGATGATCAGAAAACAAAGCGCGAAGAAAACCGTGTTAAAGGAACCTCACCTTCGCTTCCGGTTGAAAAATATGCGGGCAATTTTCTCGATGATTATTATGGCTCCGCTGAAATAAAGTTTGAGGATAATAATCTATCGCTTACTCTGCTCCCGACAAAAGAGCTTTTTACAGGCATACTCACACATTGGCATTACAATACTTTTAAGATAGAGTTTGCAGATGCTTATCTGCCTTACGGTTTGATAAACTTCGAGCTAAATACAAACTGCGAACTAACAGGCTTTACAATCGACCTTCCGAATCCCGATTTTCATTTCGATAATCTTCATTTTATAAAAAAATAATTTTTTTTAGGTAGTGAACGTAAATTTTGCGTTCACTATCGCAACTGTTTAAATCCAACCAAATTTTTAATACCGGTTGTATTTAAGTTTTTATGCTCTTAATTTTTCATCACGTATTTATTGATTTAAGGATAAATTATGAAAACTCTAAGAACATTCATTCCTGCATTTATACTTCTTTTTGTAATAGCCCCTTTGTTGTTGGCACAGGGAAACAATCGCAGCGAAATTAACATCCCAAATTTACCCGGATACGTAACCTTGAAATGTGATTTTCATATTCACACAGTTTTTTCGGACGGTAACGTGTGGCCAACCGTAAGGGTTGAGGAAGCATGGCGCGATGGATTAGATGCAATTGCGTTAACTGATCACATAGAATATCAGCCCCACTCAAAAGATGTTCCGACAAATTTTAACAGACCTTATGAACTTGCAAAACCGCTTGGGGATAAACTTGATATTATAGTAATTAAAGGCTCCGAAGTTACTCGCAAAATGCCGCCGGGTCATTTGAACGCAATTTTTCTAAAAGATGCGGATAAATTAAAAACAGATGATTGGCGCGATGCATTAAAAGCCGCAAAGGAACAGGGTGCATTTATTTTTTGGAATCACCCGAACTGGAAGGCGCATCAAAAAGACGGAATTGCCCGCTGGTATGATGAGCATTCGTATCTTCTCGAAAACGGTTTGTTAAACGGTATAGAAGTTTTAAATGGCTACACCTTTTCACCTAATGCTCAAAATTGGTGTTTGGAATATAATCTTGCTTTCATGGGTGATTCAGATGTTCATGACCCGATACGAATGGAATACAACTACATGGGAAAGCAGCGCAGACCAATCACGTTAGTCTTTGCAAAAGAAAAAACAGAAGCAGCTATTAAAGAAGCCTTGTTTGCCGGAAGAACCGCAGTAATTTTTAATGATACTCTCATCGGTAAAAAAGAATATTTGCTCCCTATATTTAATGCTTCGATAAAATATAACAAAAACGATATTGTATTAAAGAAAAAAGATTCTTTTAGCCTACAGGTTACAAACCAGTCGGACTTAACTTATATACTATCTGCTAAAAATATTACAGAAGAAATAAACTGCACACATAATGTTACGCTTCTTCCTTCTTCCACAAGTATAATTGAAATCTCGACAGGGAAAGAATCACAATCAGGCAGATATACACTTGTTTATCAAATAAGCAATTTTTGGACAGCATCCGGGGAACATTCGGAAATTACATTGCCAATACATATAGAGGTGGAATAATAAAAAATAAATTGAAAATATTTGGAATATTATTTGGTTCGTATTCTCAATTTTCCCTATTATTGTACGGCAATTTAAAAG
>JAIOIM010000474.1 GCA_019912505.1 Ignavibacteriaceae bacterium | reverse complement strand
GCGCTTTTAATTCTACATTTCGATTAAACTTTACAAAATTTAATATTACCGGAATATTTAAATTGCGTGCTGCGGGGGTAGAATCGCCTGCATTCAAAATATCAAATGATGTTTATAATGGCACTGCTGACTTCGTACTGCAATATATGCGGCAGCAGAGGTGCGGTTATAATCCTTTCTTAAATGATTCCTGTCATACACACGATGGATTTATTGTAGACCATCCCACACGCACCGGCGAGTATATTGATGTTACAGGCGGCTGGCATGACGCATCAGATTATCTCCAGTATTTAACAACATCCGCAACGGCAGTCTATCAAATGTTATTCGCTTATAAAATGAACCCCGGCGCGTTCGGCGATGAATATGACGCCAACGGAGTTAAAGGGAAAAACGGAATACCCGATATTTTAGATGAAGCAAAATGGGGACTCGACTGGCTGAACAAAATGAACCCCGAAAAAAACATTATGTTTAACCAAATTGCTGATGACAGAGACCACGCAGGTTTTAGACTGCCGAATTATGACAGTGCAAGTTATGGACAAGGGCTTGAACGCCCAGTATATTTTATTACCGGTAAAACACAGGGAGTTTGTAAATTTAAAAACAGAACTACAGGCGTTGCTTCTTCAGCGGCAAAATTTGCTTCATCGTTTGCACTTGGTGCCGAGCTTTTGGAAAAACATTACGCCGAGTTTGCACATCTCATCAAACAAAAAGCTTTTTACGCTTACGATTTTGCAAAAAGCGATTTGGGTGTGTGCCAGACAGCCTCATGCAAATCGCCCTATTTTTATGAAGAAGATAATTATATAGACGATCTTGAACTTGCTGCTTCGCAATTGTACAAGTTGAGCGGTGATGAAAAATATTTAACCGAAGCTGTGGATTGGGGAAATATAGAACCGGTTACTCCCTGGATGGGTGCCGATACAATGCGGCATTACCAGTGGTACCCGTTTTTAAACTTGGGTCATGTAAATATTGCACAATCAGATTCCAGCCAAAGTATTACAAAAAAATATTTATGGCAGGGGTTAAAAAAAATATACAATCGCGGTAAAGACAATCCTTTTAATATTGGTGTCCCGTTTATATGGTGTTCCAATAATCTCGTTTCTGCTGCCGTTTCTCAGGCAAATCTTTATAGACAAATTACGGGTGATAATCAATTTGCCGAGATGGAAGCCGCATTGCGCGATTGGCTATTCGGGTGCAATCCATGGGGGACGAGCATGATTGTCGGTTTACCAACAAACGGCGTTTACCCTAAAGATCCTCATTCATCATTATGGATAAAAAAAGGTTATTTAATAACCGGCGGACTTGTTGATGGTCCGATTTACAGATCAATTTTTAATTATCTCGAATATCTTAAAATTGTAAACGGAGATGAGTTCGCTGAGTTTCAATCTGAAGAGCACGTCTATCATGATGACTACGGCGACTACTCAACCAACGAACCAACGATGGATGGAACTGCCGGGTTAACTTATATTCTTTCGGCACTACAGGAAGAAGGGGAACAAGTAGAAAGTAGAAAGTAGAAAGTAAAAAGTAGAAAGTAAAAAATGAGAATTGAATGGTTCAATTCTTTTATGGCTGTATTGTTTATTTCAACAATTTAACCATCAACAATATATTCCCATAATTCATTAAGTAAGATTCAAAAAATTATGAGCACGGCAACTACAGCTTTTAACAATAAAACCCGTATCGCTTCAATAGATGTTTTCCGAGGGCTTACAATTTTGACGATGGTATTTGTAAATGATGTAGCTTCGGTTTCAAATATTCCGGGCTGGATGAAACATTTTCCATCTGATGTTGACGGTATGACGTTTGTCGATATTGTTTTCCCTGCGTTTCTCTTTATCGTCGGTATGTCAATTCCCTTTGCTTTCAAAAAACGATTTGAAAAAGGGGAAAGCATTGCGTTGATGTGGGGGCATCTTGCATTAAGAACATTCGGGTTAATTTTTCTCGGAGTGATGATGGTAAATTTGGGTAGCATTAATGCGGCTGCCTCGGGTATAAGTATGCACATGTGGATGCTGCTGCTTTATATAAGTATTATTCTTGTTTGGAACAGTTATCCTGGCTTTAAAAATAATTTTATCCCAATTGCTCTTCGTACAGCAGGTGTGCTTGTTCTTCTGTTTTTAATGTTTACATACAGAAGCGGCGATGGCAGTGGATGGCTTCAAACAAAATGGTGGGGGATACTTGGTTTAATCGGCTGGGCTTATTTAACTTCGGCAAGCGCATATCTTTTTTTGAAGAAGAATATAACAGCTTTAATTTCATTGATTCCATTCTTCATCTTTGTTTACCTCGCAGAGCGTTCGGGCAGATACGAATGGATGAGCGATATTGGAAGCTTTTTAATGCTCGGTATGCATGTGTCTGCACACGCTGCTATAACTACAGCAGGCATCGTGCTTTCATTAATATTAATAAAGTATAAAGATGATACGGTTGTAAAAATGTTTTTTGCAATGGCGCTTTACGGTTTGTTTTTAATGTTAAGCGGTTATCTTCTCCGCCCTTATTATGGAATCTCAAAAAACTTTGCCACGCCTGCATGGGTATTTTACTGTGCCGGTATTAGTGTAACATTATTCATTATTCTTTACTGGATAGTTGATGTAAAAAACTACGGGCGCGTGTTTAATTTTGTAAAACCGGCAGGATCAAATCCTTTATTAGCTTATTTGCTGCCAAGTGTTTTTTATGCACTAATAGCGTTAACTAATTTTACAGTTTATGGAACAGTTTTTGGCGATGGCTGGGTTGGAATAATTCGTTCATTTGTTTTAGCCGCTTGTATACTCGGCTTAACGGCTGTACTAACGAAACTTAAAATTAAGTTACGTTTGTAGCAAATGTTTTATGGATTTGGGTAACGGGTGGGTTAAACAAGCGGGGTGTACACAGAAATTCTTTTTATCCCCCCAGCATCCAAAGATGAATATATTTTTTTTATTTAATGCAAGTTCAAAAAGTTATTCTTATTTTTGAGTACGGTTTTAATAATTATTTAAGAAAATCGTAGTTTCAAAAGTTTATGAAAAAAAGTACGCTACGTAAAAACTCTCATCTTTTTAAAAGATGCACATCAGCACCCTCTAATTACTATAAGCAATTCCATCAACTTAAAAAAAATATAATAACTTTTACGGGAGAGAACTATGAAAATAAGTGTTGAAGAAGCACTCCGTTATCACAACGAAGGAAGAAAAGGAAAGGTAGAGGTAGTACCTACCAAACCTTGTTTAACATCAAGGGATTTATCGTTGGCATATACGCCGGGTGTTGCGGAACCATGCCGCGCAATTGAAAAAAATGTTGAAGATGTTTATAAATATACGGCAAAGGGAAACCTTGTTGCTGTTGTTACTAACGGAACCGCTGTACTCGGTTTGGGTAATATCGGTCCGGAAGCAGGGAAACCTGTCATGGAAGGTAAAGGTGTTCTATTCAAGAGATTCGCCGACATCGATGTATTTGATATCGAATTAAGAAGTCACGACTCAAAAGAAATTATACGAGCTGTAGAACTTTTAGAGCCCACTTTTGGCGGAATAAATCTTGAAGACATAAAAGCCCCCGAATGTTTTGAGATAGAAGAAACATTAAAAGCGTCGATGAATATTCCTGTTTTCCATGATGACCAGCACGGAACTGCAATTATATCATGCGCGGCGTTAATAAATGCCGTTGAAATTGCCGGAAAAAAACTTGATGAAGTTAAGGTGGTAGTTAACGGTGCGGGCGCAGCGGCTATTTCGTGCTGCAAGCTTTATATGCGCGCCGGTGTAAAAAACGAAAACATTGTAATGTTCGATTCAAAAGGAGCAATTACAAAAGATAGAAAAGACCTAAACAAGTATAAAGATTTATTTGCAACCGATAAACAATTCGCAAGTCTTGCCGATGCCATAAACGGTTGTGATGTTTTTGTCGGTCTTTCCGTTGGCGGCATTATGACTAAAGCGATGGTAAAATCGATGGCTCCTAACCCTATCATTTTTGCTATGGCAAACCCTGACCCGGAAATTATGTACGATGAAGCCGTCTCTGTAAGAAAAGATTTAATTATGGCTACAGGCCGCAGCGATTTTCCAAACCAGGTAAATAATGTACTCGGCTTTCCGTTTATTTTCCGTGGTGCGCTTGATGTAAGAGCTACCGCCATAAATGAAGAAATGAAGATGGCTGCCGTTAAAGCACTTTCGGAACTCGCAAGAGAAAAAGTTCCGGAAATGGTTATTAACGCTTACGGCGGAGAAGAATTTTCTTTCGGAACAGAATATATTATTCCAAAACCTTTTGATCCGCGCGTGCTTTGGTATGTTGCCCCGGCAGTTGCAAAAGCAGCTATCGAAACCGGCGTTGCAAAACAACCAATTACAGATTGGCTTGCCTACGAGGAAGAATTAAAAGAACGACTTGGACTTTCAAAAGAAGTTATACGCGTGATGATTCATAAAGCTCAGAAGAACCCGCGTAAAGTTGTTTACCCGGAAGGCGAGGAAGAGCAGATTGTCCGCGCTGCCCATGCCGCTTTTTCAGAAGGAATAGCAAAACCGATTTTGCTTGGCAACGAAGAAAAAATAAAAGTATTGATAAAACAGCTTGAGTATGACAGTGCTGAGTTCCAGATTATAGATCCTGCTGTTTCACCCGATAGAAGCCGATATATAAAAGCGTTCTATGAAAAACGTCAACGTAAAGGTGCAACACGGCGAAATGTAAACGAACAGATGCTTGAGACAATTTATTTCGGTTCGATGATGGTTGCCTTGGGTGATGCCGATGCACTTATAAGCGGGTACACTACTCATTATCCAGAAACTATACGCCCGGCGCTTCAATGTATTGGCGTTCGCGAAGGCTTTAAAGTTGTCTCCGGTATGTACATTGTAGCTGCAAAAAAAGATGTTTACTTTTTTGCCGATTGTACCGTTAATGTTAATCCTACGGCAGAACAATTAGCGGAGATTGCAATTGGCTCGGCAGAAACGGTAAAAGCGTTTGATATTGATCCTAAGGTAGCTTTGTTATCTTTCAGCAACTTCGGCAGCGCACCGTATCCCGAATCAATAAAAGTAAAAGAAGCCGCAACTATTGTAAAAAAACTTCGCCCTGATTTAAAAATAGACGGTGAAATGCAGGCAGATACAGCGGTAGTTCCTAAATTACTTGAAAAAGATTTTCCATTTACAACCTTAAAGGGTAACGCAAATGTTTTAATCTTTCCTACGTTAGATGCCGGAAACATAGCATACAAGTTAATGGCAAGAATAGGCGGGGCAACGGTTATAGGTCCCATTCTTCAGGGCACAAAAAAAGCAGTGCACGTATTGCAAAGAGGTGCCTCTGTTGATGATATAATTAATATGACAGCAATAGCGGTTGTGGACGCTCTTCACAAAGAAGCAAAACAGTAATCTTCAATTTATGCGGGTACATTTTTATAAGTGTGCCCGTATTTGTTTCATCAAAAATCATTTTACTTTTGCTTATTTATTTCCAACATTCATTTGTTCACTTTTTACAAATTTTTGCGGATCGTAACCGTTGGCGAATAATATTTTGTTTATCGCTGTCATAGTGGTTTCATCAAGCTTAGGGGTGCGGCTTAAAATCCATCCATATTTTCTTTTCGGGTGCCCGATGACTGCCCATTTGTAATTATCGTCTAAACCTATTATCCAATAATCGCCCCAGAACAAATGCCAGCCGAACAAACTAACAAAGCTGACTTCAAGCTTTGAATTTGTTTTTTTATCCACCACTCGCGCTACACCTTCGGCTATATTCAATCCGCCGTCAGCTTCCATACAACTGTTTATAACTTTTATGTCACCGTTATTCATAAGCGAATATTTTGCTGTTGTGCCGTTTACACAGTCATCCTGAAAGCTGTTTGGGATTCGCGCTATCTCGTACCACAAACCGAGGTATTTTGAAAGATCAACTTTGTCGACTGTAGAAATGTTTTTTTGCTGTGCAAATGCTAAAACCGGTATTAGCATGATGAGTAGTAGTTTCATTTTTGTTCTCTTTTCTTTGTTTAAAGTTACTAAGGAAAAAGGAAAAAGTAAAAATTGTGTAGATGCTGAGGGTTGGTTTTTTTTGTTAATCTCTAAAATAAATTTGAGCACTATTAACACCCCGTAAAAATAACACACGGATTGCCGCGCCGGGGGCGGGTAGACACGGATTGCACGGATTGTCGCGACAGAGGGCGAGCATGCACGGAAGAGTTTTATAATAGTACAGTGTACATCTGCGCTTGCCCGCCTCGGGCGTGGTTATCAGCGTAAATCTGTGCGCAATTAACACGCCACGATTAAGAAAGAGAAAATAGCACACGGACGACACGGATTGCACGGATTTACACGGAAAGCATCAGTTGAAATCAAATTTCATTCCGTTAGCTAACGATCATAATTCATAAATCATAAATCAATCCGTTAGCTAAAGGATCATAAATCTTAAAATACTCTGCGCCTATCTGCGGTATCTGCGAGAAATTCTCTCTCAAACTTCTCCCTCTTTTCTGAAAGAAAATGGGCAGAATATTGGGCTACAATTAGCAATAAACTCTATTCTCAGTTCTAAATGCAAATTTCTTTGCAATTCTTTTAAAGATACCTAAATTTGGGTATGTCAAGACTACTTATCCGAAAGTATCTTGCCCATTAAGTTAATACCATTTCGTAAGCAAATAAAATTTGCGAGTATATTATAAATAAATAGAAGGAATGTAAATTATGAAAAAGAGTGTTTCCACTTTGTTTGGGGTTCTTTTAATATCAATGCCAATTATTGCGCAAACCACACGTTACGTTAACTCATCAGCCGGGGGTAATAATGATGGATCCAGCTGGGCAGATGCATACAGTTCACTTCAGTCTGCTCTAGATGCAGCTAGTTCAGGAGATGAAATATGGGTTGCTAAAGGAACTTATAAACCAAGTTCGGCTTATGATCTTACAAACACTTCCCGTTTTTATCATTTTAGAATGATAAACGGCGTTGGTATTTACGGCGGCTTTGCGGGAACTGAAACAGCCATGATTCAAAGAACAGATATGGGCTTAGGAGGAGTAAATGAAACAATATTAAGCGGAGATATAGGAACAATTGATGATAATTCCGATAACTGCTACCATATTTTCTATCATCCTTCGGGAATTAATTCTACAGCCATACTTGACGGTTTTACGATTACCAGGGGAAATGCTGATGGAAGCGATTCACATAACGACGGCGGCGGTATGTATAATAACAATTCTTCGCCTACTATTAATAACTCAACGTTTATATCAAACTCATCAAATGATACAGGCGGTGGAATGAATCTCTTAGATTCATCACCGATTGTCACTAATTCATTATTTATTCTGAACACTGCTCCATACGGAGCCGGTGTGCATAATTCTTTTTCTTCGCCTACTTTTAACAACACTACATTTACACGGAACAGTGCGGGACGGGGAGGTGGAATACGTAAAACTAGCTCAGGTAATCCAAATTTCAATAATTGTATAATATGGGGAAATACAGCAACTGTTGAGGGGAATCAGCTTTTTGTAAACGGCGGCGGCGCCTTTACCTTAAATAATTCATGCTATGGAAATGGAAGTGGGGATGTTGCCGGGAACAGTTCCCCTACGACTAACAACAGCATTACATCCGATCCACTGTTTGTTGATGCGGATAACGGCGATTACAGGCTTGTCGGGAATTCACCTGCGGTGGATGCCGGAAACAACAGCTACAATTCCCAAACTTATGATATCCGAGGAAACGGATATTCCAGAAAGTTAAATAAGAACGATGGTACTGCAGGCACGATAGATATAGGATCATACGAATACCAGTTTGGTAATGACCCTCTACCAGTAGAACTTGTTTCATTCACCGGCGAACTTGCCAATGAAACTGTTGAACTCTATTGGGAAACAGCAACAGAAGTAAACAATTACGGGTTCAATGTAGAATTGAGAATGGAGAATGGAGAATGGGAAACAATCGGATTTGTTGAAGGTCATGGCACAACTAATTCACCAAAAGAATATTCGTTTACAGATATTCTTAATCTTGATCTTAATCCTAATCTTACTCGCATTGATTACAGACTAAAACAAATAGACAACGATGGGACATTTGCATATTCAAAAACTATTACTGTTGATCTTACTACAAATAATTCTATTGAAGATAAAGGAATACCGACCGTTTATTCTCTATCGCAGAATTACCCAAATCCATTTAACCCAAGTACTACAATAAAGTTTGGTTTACCGGAAAGCGGTTTAGTTGATCTTCGTGTTTATAATAATCTTGGTGAAGAAGTTGCAAGATTAGTAAATAATGAGCTTGCAGCCGGCTATCATGAAACAACTTTTGAAGCAAGTAATCTTTCCAGCGGAATGTATATCTACAAATTAATCAGCGGTAAGTTTACTCAAACTAAAAAACTGATATTGTTGAAGTGAGTGCCAAGCAAAGCTTGGACATAACTAATTGGGTGCGGCACGAATTTGCGAATGCGGACAATTTATTTCTAAAGACGTCCGTAAGTTTGTTAAGTTTCTCGAACTTACGCATATAAAAACTTCCGTTGCATACCCGCAGAGTAATGGGAAACTTGAAAGATTTCACCGCTCTATCGGAGTAGAATGTCTTCGCACTAACAGCTTCCTCTCGCTGAATGATACGATAAGTATTATTGCAAAATATATTGACTATTATAATCAAACTCGTTTGCACAGTGCTATCTCTTATCTTACGCCGGAAGATATGCTGCTTGGTAGAGATAAAGAGAAAATAACGATTAGAGAAAACAAAC
>JAIOIM010000473.1 GCA_019912505.1 Ignavibacteriaceae bacterium | reverse complement strand
GTATTTACCTGCTGTTTTAAATCTAAAAACACAACATAAAATTAAGACATTTGAAAACGACGAACTAAGCATAATCCGTTTTACCCAACCTATTAATAATTATAATGAAAATATTGTTGATGTTAACTTCAAGTTAGTTATTACGGAAAAACAAACAAAAACGACCACGTTTTGTGATGAAATCCACAAAATGCGATATTTTTCTTTACCAGAAATTAATTTATTTGCAAAATTAAATAACTTTGAAGTGGTGAAATCTGAAGAGTTTTTAACAAGAAAAGAGCCATCCGAAAATACATGGGGTATTTGTATGGTTTTAAGGAAAAAATAAATATGAGTGAAAAATTTATTCCAGTCTGTGAGCCTTATTTAGCTGGGAATGAAATTAAATACGTTTTGGATGCATTAGAAACAGGCTGGATTTCATCGGCCGGCAAATATATTACTCAATTTGAAGAAGCTTTTGCCAACTATTGCGGCGTTAAACATGGGATTGCTGTTGCAAACGGAACGGTTGCACTCCATCTCGCTTTGGTTGCATTAGGTGTCGGAAAAGATGATGAGATAATTATTCCAAATTTTACTATGATAGCAACTGCATTCGCAGTATGCTATACTGGTGCCAAACCGGTTTTTGTTGACGCGGAAAAGGAAACTTGGAACATTGATGTAAATAAAATTGAAAGTAAAATCACAAAAAAAACTAAAGCTATTTTGCCCGTTCATATATATGGTCATCCCTGTGATATGGAAGAAATAAACAGAATGGCATTAAAATATAATTTGAAAGTTCTTGAAGATTCTGCAGAAGTTCACGGTGCAGAATATAAAGGGAAGAAGTGTGGATCTCTTGGAAATATTGCCGCATTTTCTTTCTTTGCCAATAAGATAGCAACTACGGGTGAGGGGGGAATGGTTGTAACAGACGATGACGAGTTGGCGGAGAAATGTAGATATTTTAAAAATTTGTGTTTCCCTGTCAAGGGACCTAGAAATTATCAACATAATGAAATTGGTTTTAATTATAGAATGTCAAATTTACATGCTGCCCTTGGTTTAGCTCAAGTTGAAAAACTTGATTTTTATGTTGAGCGTAGGATTAATCACAATAGACTCTATAGGAAATATCTTCAGGGTGTTCATGGAATTATTTTTCCAATGGAGGAAGTGGACACAAAGAGTGTTTATTGGATGAATGGAATAGTGGTTGATAAAGAAAGTTTTGGGCTTAATCGAAATGAACTGATGGCTAAACTAAAGCAAGATGGGATTGATACCCGTCTTTTTTTTACTGGTATGCACAAACAAAAAGCACTGCTTCAGTATGGATGTAAATGCAAGGGTAATTTTTCAATCTCAGAATGGCTAGAGGAAAATGGGATGTATTTGCCTTCAGGCTCAAACTTACATCAAAGACAAATTGAATTAATATGTAGTCAAATAAAAAAATATTCTAAGGCAAATTGAAAAAAAATATCATCGTATATCTTTCTATGTCACCTGAGGAAGGGGGAAAATTTCAATATTCTATATCGGTTTTGGAGGATTTGCGTGAATTAAATACTGATTTTTTTAATTTGACTGCTCTATATATCAACGAATTATGGGAACCGTACTTAAATAAGTTCTCAATAGCAGGAGATAAAATATCAATCCAAGAAAACTGGATATATAAAAAATTAAGATCACTTATATTAAAAAAATTATCGCTTGTAAGAACTTGGCAATTTGTGAATAAATTTATCGGGAAAAGATATAAGCAGATTAAAGTTCATGATCCAAAAATAATTTTGTATGCAGGAAGTGATTCGTGTTCATCGGAGTTTGATTTTCCTTTTATTACACCAGTTTTTGATTTAATGCACCGTTATGAAGATTTTCCGGAAGTAAGGGGAAAAGTGATTTTTCAAACAAGGGAAAAACATTACCAAAATATCTGCAAATTTTCTAAAGGTCTCCTTGTAGATTCAAAAGTAGGGCAACAACACCTTTTAGAATGTTATAATGTTGATAGTGAAAAGATATTTATTTATCCATATAAGGTGCCTTACTATATTAAGGAATATAAAGAAGTTGACATTATTAAAAAATACAATTTACCCGATAATTATTTATTTTATCCAGCTCAATTTTGGAAACATAAAAATCACAAGATAATTGTGGAAGCAGTGAATAAATTGAGAGGGATGGGTGAGATGGTTAATTTTGTTTTTGTTGGCAGTAAAAAAAATGGGTATAATGAAATTATAGAACTAATTGATAATTATAAACTTCATGAGCAGTTTTTTATTCTTGGTTATGTTGATAATGATGAACTTGTTTCGTTATATAAAAAAGCGCAAGCTTTAGTTTTTCCCTCATATTTTGGTCCGACAAACATTCCACCATTAGAAGCCCTTGCCTTATCATGTCAAGTAATTGTGTCCGATGTTTATGCACATAAAGAAATACTAAAAGATAACGCATACTATTTTAATCCAAATTCACCTGATGAGTTGGCAGAGTGCATTCATTCTTTTAAGAAAAAAAGATTAAATGAATTATCCCTCTTAAATACTAAAAATATACT
>JAIOIM010000472.1 GCA_019912505.1 Ignavibacteriaceae bacterium | reverse complement strand
TATAATGTATATTATGTAAACTAATGGATTTATAAAAATAAGATTGATTATTCTTAATATGCCAAACTTATATCCCCTGCAGTTTTAGAATTAAGTAAATTACCGCTGCCGCAAACACTAACCATAAAATCGGACTTCTTTTTTTGCCGATAAATTTTCTTTGCCTTGAAAAACCAAGCTGCCGTTTTTTCTTTTCTTTTTCATCGGTTGCCGGATTATAAAACCGTGGCGAGTAATCGAAAATTCTGTGACGGGGTTTTTTCATAAACATCTTCTCAATTCTTTAAGCTGCTTCAAAAATTGCCTCCACAAACATTTTAGAATCAAAGGTTTGCAAGTCATCAATTCCTTCGCCAACTCCTATATAACGGATTGGTATTTTTTGCTTGTTGACTATCTGGAAGACCATGCCGCCTTTAGCCGTGCCATCTAATTTCGTAATAATCAAACCAGTGATGTTGGTAACTTTACTAAATTCATCAGCCTGTACAAGGGCATTCTGACCGGTATTACTATCGAGCACAAGAAATGTTTCATTGGGAGCATTGGGCAGTACTTTTGAAATTGCACGTTTAATTTTGCCTAATTCATCCATTAAGTGCAATTTGTTATGTAGGCGTCCGGCTGTATCGATCAATATAACATCCATATTATTTTTTTTTGCAAGCTGAACAGTTTCAAATGCAACAGATGATGGATCGGCTCCGTGCGGTTTCTGAACTATTTCAACTCCGGCGCGTTTTGCCCAAATGTCAAGTTGCTCTCCGGCTGCTGCTCTAAAAGTATCGGCTGCTCCCACCATCACTTTTAATCCGGCTTTCTTAAAATTGTGTGCAAGTTTCCCAATCGTTGTGGTCTTCCCTACTCCGTTAACACCTATAATTAGAATAACAAACGGTTTATATTTTTCAACTTCAAGTTGAAGATAAGATTTATCAACATTTAGAACATCGGTTAGCTCTTTTTTTATTATTTCAACAAGAGTTTCACCGGCACGATCTTTTTCTTTACGCAGTTTTATACGAGCCTTGGCAATAATTAATTCAGCGGTATCAAAACCAATATCCGATGTAATTAATATTTCTTCAATTTCCTCAAGTGTTTTTTCGTCAACTACAGCCGTGCCGTTTACAGCTTCCGTTATAGAATTAACAATTTTTTTGCGGGTTTTTGTTAAACCCTCTTTTAATTTTTTATAATTTAGATTATCAAACAGACTCATAATTTTTCTTTTTTATAAATTCCATGGCGCGTACAACGTAACCGATAAATGAACCAACAATTAAAATCAAACTTGTGCCGTATAACAGTTTAAAAATAATAAGTGATCTATCAACATTTAAAAGAATGGCTAAAATTACAAAACCTATGCTTATTACCGACAATTTGCCAAGCATGTTGGATGGTAAAACTTTTCCGATTTTATTTGTAACATAAATACCTCCGAGAAAAATAAATACATCTCTCAGTATAACCATCCAAAAATAATAAGCGGGTATCTGACCGATTAAAAATAATTTTATAACCACAGCACCGATGCCTATCTTGTCCGCAAGCGGGTCAATTATTTTTCCCATTTCAGTTACCTGCTTAAGTTTTCGTGCAAGATAACCATCCATCAAATCGGTGAAGAGCGCAAAAATGCAAAGCGCAAATACTATCATTCTATTTTCATAAAAATTATCGAGCAGCAGCCATAACGGCACAGCAAGAAATAACCTTACAAGGCTAAGCATGTTGGAAGAGTTTAACAACTCTTTAAAATTTACTTTCATTTTATCACCGCAAATTTTCCAATTTTTTCTTCAGTTTCATTATTTGTTGCATCAAGCTTTACAATGCGAAAGATATAAATTCCGCTGTTTAATTGCTCGCCGTTTTCATCTTTCAAATTGTAGTCAACACCGCCGTTACCATCGGTCTCCTGCAATTCAATTACCCGTTTTCCGTTTACATTCCATATTACAATTTTTGCCCGCTGCGGTAAATTTGCAAATGTAACTTTACCGTTTGAAACTTTTGCCGGGTTCGGGTAAACGTAAACATCGTTTAAATTCTCCGCAAAACCGGTAAGAACTATATAACTTCCTGCACCGGAGTTAATGTTTAATCCATCGGCGGATTTTATATTGTTTACGTGAAGAGTATATTCTATACCCACAGAGCCGACAGGTTTATTGCCGCTAAGATTTAGATAAACTATCTGTTTATCCTTGTTATCAATAGCAACAGAGGAAACGGCATTATCCGGCTTGAATGAATAATTTGCAGCATTGCTTGCGGTTAACTCGTCAACCGGTAAATTAAAAACTAATTTAACAGAATGAGGAGATAATATTTCGTAGGATGTAATATAAAACTCTTTTAGTACAGGCGGATGAACAACATTAAAGGTAATGGTATCGGCGGTTAATGGCGAGCCGTATAAATCTTTTATGTTTTGAATTACAAGAATATTATTGCCGACCGGTAAATCATCCTGAAATGTTAGAAGATATGAATACTGATTTGCCGGAGATACTGAGTTGGGTGAACCGATAGCGGATATTGAAAACGAATTCAAGTTGTCGATTGTGTTCCACATCTTTTCATCAAAAGTTACAAGTACTGAACGCGTTGTGTTATTTACAACTGAAGTTACTTCAGCCGGTTTGTGAACATATACTTTTATTGCAGATGAAAGGTTTGATAATTTTTCCGCCTTTGAATTATCGAAAGCCTGAACTGAATAAAAATAATTTTGATGGATTAGAACATTGTTATCGGTGTAATTTTTATTTAATGTCGAATCGATAACGACCATAG
>JAIOIM010000471.1 GCA_019912505.1 Ignavibacteriaceae bacterium | reverse complement strand
GTAATAACAAGCGCGCCTGCGTTTATAAAAGGGTTGCGGGGTTTGCCGTTTTCATATTCAAGTTGTACTAAAGAATTAAAAGGATTTCCAGAAGGCTCTTTGCCAACGCGCTCCCAAATTTTATCACCCTCAAATTCTATTGCCAGCGTAAGGGTAAAAACTTTAGAGATGCTCTGAATTGAAAATGTTTCAAATACATCGCCGACAAAATATTCACTGCCGTCAACGCACGAAACAAACATTCCGAATTTATCCGGGCTTATTTTGGATAACGCAGGAATGTAATCGGCAACTTTTCCTTTGCCGAATTCCGGTTTCACTTCACAAAAAATTTCATCGAGAATGCGTTGATAATTCATATAGTTTTACTGTTAATTGATTACGGGTTTTATTTTTACTAATTCGTTTTACGCACTTATGCTATATTGGTTTTTATAAAAGAAAAACAGGTATTAATTTTTTCGTGACCAGGGTTGCAAACTAGAAATTTAAAGCATCGCCATTAAAAAGTTTTTTGGGTTCCTGATAATCTTTTAGATTAATTTTACTTTCAGAGTTAATTGAATTATAAATTTCGTCAAGTTTTGTTTTATTTATATTGCTGTCAATAAATCGAAACGATGAAGCCTGGATATATTCAATCCTTTCTTCAATACTTATCCACCTTCTACTTAATTTTTCAGCAACTAATCCTGTAGTATTGGAGCCTGCAAAAATATCAACCACTAAATCCTCCGGTTCAGTCAGCAATTTTATAAAAAAAGAGGGTAATTTTTCGGGAAATCTAGCTGGATGTCCTTTAACTCCAAATTCTTTACAACGGCGTAGATATAAAGAATTAGACTCGGAATTTGAAATTTGTAAAAGGTTAGAAGGTATAGCCCCACCGTTGTCGTTTCCAAAACTAGCCCCAATGTTATGACCAGAGGGTCTTTCTTTTGGAGTATAAAACTTTGCCGGGTCTTCAATCAATTTCTTCATTCGTTCACTATAAGGAACAAGAACATTTTTGATATCCGATTTGGGATTCTCAGTTTTTGATAACCACCATATTGTATTAACAGAATCTTTAACACGAATTTTTCTTTTATTAACCCATTCAATCGGGCTAGGAAGCTTCGAGGGGTTATACCAAAAAAACTCTTCAGCAAGATGAAAGCCAATTTCATCACATAGCTGAATTAAAAGTCTATAATTATATAAGCTTCTAACTGGTACACCTTTTTTATATGCACCCCCAAGATCAATCACAAAACTACCATCTACACGTAGTTTTTCATAGACTATTTTCGCAAAAGATAGTAACCAGGTTATATATTGATCCTGATCTTTATTCCCATACTCTTTTTGCCTTTGCAGAGCAAAGGGAGGACTTGTAATTACAAGATTGATGCTATTACTTGGAAATTTAGAAAGAACCGTTAATGAATTATCGCAAATAGCCAAACCGTGCCTTGTACAATAACTAAAATCTAATTTTTTAAGAATATTAAATATTTCCATAATGTTACTCATAGACTGTAGACTCATAGTATACAACAAAATACATTTCTAATATGAAAAATACAAAGAATAAATCAAGAATCATATTATCTAACAATATGAGAAAATTCAGGACATTATTGGGGATCACCCAAGAAGAACTTTCATATCGTTCTGGACTTCACCGGACTTACATAAGCTCTGTAGAAAGAACCGAAAGAAACATTTCGGTTGATGCGATTGAGAAAATTGCGAAAGCTTTTAATATTTCAATCAGTAAATTATTAGAGGAATAAAATGAAGTTGAATAAAGACCTCCGTGAAATGAAGAAATTATTTCCCAAAATAATTGAATATCAAAAACTGGCGGATAAAAATGGAATTAATGATATCTTTCAGGATAATGGTGGTAAACTATTACAGGTTCTTTTAATCACCCGTCTGAAAGTCATTCCAGGGAGAGAGGGAAACGATGCTAAGGATAAGAAAGGAAATGAATATGAGTTAAAGTCAGCAAATATTAATTTAACAAGAAGTTTTTCGACTCATCATCACATGAACCCAACGATTATAAAAAAATACAGAAAAGTAGATTGGATATTTGCTGTTTACGAGGGAATTAGGTTAAAAAAAATATACAAATTAAGTCCTATGAAATTAAAACCTTACTACGATAAATGGGAAACAAAATGGAAAACTGATGGGAAGAAGGATATAAATAATCCCAAGATACCTTTAAAATTTGTGGAGAAAAATGGCACGTTAATTTATGACTATGACAAAGATCCACTATTTTAATCAATCACTTTACATTCTTTAGCAATAATTCCATCATCGCTTCGGCAGCGGCGGATGATGTTTGTTTTATCTCCTCGCGCAGCGTCTCATCACCAAGTTCATACGTTAGTGCCGGGCAGTTAAACGTATTAAACATCCACGAATCGGACGTGGGGGCTGACGGATTATTTAACGATGCATCAATATTTACAAAATAGCCGGGATTTTTTTCTTTTATTTTTTCAAACCACGCCATTGTTTTATTGTAGATTTCATCAACTTGTTTTGCGGCATCTTTGTTTGTTATATAAAATACATCTTTTTGTGTCGAGTGAAAATCTATACAAAACAAAACCGGGACATTACTCTCCTCTCTGATGCTTAATAACTTTTCTTTAACAAGCCTTGTTTCTTTTTGGTTAAAGTTTACCCAGTCGCGGTTTAAATCCACGCCGTTACTGTTGTGCCGCCAATGCCCCATATCCACACCATCCGGGTTAACAAGCGGTATAACAACAGTTTTATATTTTTTTCTAAATTCTTTTGCAAGTTCCAATCCGCCGGTTAGAGTTTCCACAAAAGATTTTAACGCAAGGGCACCTGTTACTTCCGGCGGGTGCTGTCTGCCTATTACATAAATTAAACCGGAAGGTTTGTTTGTTTCGGTAATCTCAACTTCTACGATAGGTTTGCCGAGGGCACTAGTTCCAATAACTTCTTTTTTAACGAACTGCATTTCAGCCAAATCATCTATCCATTTATAATATTTGGATGAAGTAAATAACTCCTGCGCGGAAAGCCACAATGTATCGGGACTGATGTCTACTCTTACAAGTGCAGTTCCATTTGCAGTATCAATTGAAAAATTTAATGAGTCAACCCTTGTCCAGTTAATTTTATCACGGCTCATTTTAGGATAATAACGATGCGTTCCATCTTTATATTTTAAGAGGATGCTTATTGACTGCTTAACCGGCGACCAAAGTTTGAACGCAAACCATGCAGAATTATTTATCGGTACATTTTCGGCGTTCATCTCGGCAGTGTAAAGCGTGTCGTTAACTTGATAAAAATCGTTAAGTTTTCCCCCGTCAAATTCATTACTTGAAAATACTTTTGTGGAAGCGAATGATATTGTTCTTCTGTGCTGGAGTTCAATTTCTTTATCGGTTGTTACTACCGAGCCGGGCGGATCGTAACTTAAACCTTTTAATGTTTCCTGTTGAGATGAACAGCCAAAGTGAAGAAGTAATAAAAACGGCAAAACCAGTGATAATATTTTCATATTTATTTCAGCAATTATCATTAATGAATAATTAAAAATAAAACATCATTTGTGGAGATGAAAATTTTCAATAAAGATTTCTTTTACTTCCCCCGGTTTTAAATCATCAAGCAATAAATTTAAAATTCTTACACGGACTAATCTGAGTGTGGGGTAACCAATTGCCGCGGTCATTTTACGAACCTGCCGGTTTCTTCCTTCTATTAAAGTCAAACTAAGCCAGGAGGTCGGGATTGTTTTTCTAAATCTTACCGGCGGCATGCGTTGTGGGAAGTTTGGGTTGTTTATAATCTTTGCTTTAGCAGCGAGTGTTTTTTTGTTTTCAATTATTAAACCATTTTCCAATCGCTTTAATGCACTTATATCGGGCACACCTTCAACTTGTACGTAGTATTCCCGTTCATGTTTGTTTTTAGGGTTCAAAAGAAAATGGGTAAGTTCTTTGTCGTTTGTTAAAAGCAAAAGCCCCTCGCTGTCAAGGTCGAGCCTGCCTGCCGGATAGACCTCAGGTGGAAAACTGTAATAATCGCCAATTATTTTTCTCCCTTCTTTATCGGTAAACTGACACAACACACCATACGGTTTGTTGAACAAAAAATAGCGGAGTGGAGTGTTATCGGATTCAATTTTATTTAACTGAATAGTTTTTCCCCGGCGGGTTAAAAAACTTTTACGCCAATTATTCGTCGAATTCATACGGACAATTTTCTTTTATAGTTTTAGAATATTAACTATTTTGCACCACTAAAATAAGAAATTAGACGCAGGTTTGTATGTCGTACAGAGATCAACAAAAATATCTGGATGCGCTCAAACGCTTTGAGAGCAAACTTGAACGCAAAGAACTTGAAGAATACAAAATGTTTGTTAAAAGACAAAAAGATGACGAAGATTTTGACTCAATATCTATGAACAGGCTAAAGGATTTGCACGATAAATATGTAAAACCGGTAGACCCTTCAAAATACGATCACTTCTTCAAAAAGAAAGAGGAATAAGAAGAAAAGACTAATTCCTTATTACTATTTTTACATTGCTAAATAAACCTATTGTAGCTAATTTTTACATTCTTTTTCAATTTAGAGGTTTTAATGAATTTAAGGCTTATTCATAAAATTTATGCTGCTGCGGTGTTCCTTATTTCCGCGGTCGTAATTTTTGCTACTGTCCAGCCATCAGTTTCGTTTTGGGATTGCGGCGAGTTTGTTGCCGCAGGTTATTATTTGCAGGTACCTCATCCTCCCGGCACACCCTTCTTTCTTCTTCTCGGGCGGCTTTTTGCGATGGTTCCCTTTGTGGCAAACATTGCTTTAAGAGTAAACACAATCTCTGTTCTATCGAGTGCCTTATCTATCCTTTTCCTCTATCTAATTGCCGTTAAGATTATAAAAAATTACAAAGGAAAAGCCCCCGAAAATCTTTTTGAAGCAATTGGCACGTACACCGCCGCTGCAATAGGCGCATTATCTTTTGCATTCAGCGATACTTTTTGGTTTAACGGCGTTGAAGCAGAAGTTTATGCTTTTAGTACGTTTTTGTTTTCAGCCGTAGTTTGGCTGATGATGCGCTGGCACGAAAGAGCCGACAGCAGCGATAACGAAAAATATATTTTTATGATTGCATACCTTATTGGTCTTGCTACCGGCGTTCACCTTATGAGCGTGCTTGCAATTGTACCCGTAGTAATGGTTATACTTTTTAGAAAATATGTGCAGGATGAAAAAGCTTGTAAACAAACTGCATATATCTTTCTCGGTCATGCGGCACTTGTATTAGCAATTGCTATAGGCATGTGGGGAGCCCAGACATCCAC